>JAESTW010000436.1 GCA_016763395.1 Kofleriaceae bacterium | reverse complement strand
GACGGAATTGGCAACGAGGCATCCGATGCCTCCGTCCGAATCTGGGATGCTGGTAGTATCTGGGATGGAGCTAACACATCAGATGCAAATATGCCCGAGGTGGATGCGGGCACAGAAACCTTTTCTGCTCTGACACACATTGATTACACGGGACCTTCGGATACGGCGTCGGCGGACTTCTCTACCTGTTTCTTTTGCGATGCTAGCGATGCAGTTTCTCACCTTCTCCTGCGCTACCAGCAAGGAGATGGCTTTACCATTTGGGCTGTCTATATTCCCAAGAACGTTACGAGCGGTACTCACGCCTTAACGCCGGACTTTAGTGGTAACTACGCTACTTTGTCCGCCAACGATTCGAGTCTATTTGCCACCGCGCGTGGCTTTTATGGCGGTGACATCGGAAGCGGTACAATCACTTTTACTCGCGCTGAGTTGGAGAGCGGAGGGGTGGTTGAAGGAACGATTGATGTACGCTTTACCAAAGCGGGGACGACAGCACACCTGACATCGACCTTTCGCGCGACAATTCCATAGCGTGCCTGGTCGCGAAAAGGTCGAAATTGTCGATGCGAGCTTTCGATGGGATACGCCGTGGCATGTGTTTAAGACAGAAGTCTACGCGTCGACTCTGCGATTGCTTTTCCCTTCGCATTGGACCATTGACGCCCTTGATTATCGCAGTCGTGACAAATTTCGCGGCACAGGAACTCCGCCAGCAGATCGAATTACAACAGGAGAATGATTTGATAGAACCAGACAAAGACCTAGTCGCAACACCGATCTGTGGTTATTGGTTCAGAGAAGCCTCTTTTTTACGCGACAGGCTATCAGCCTTCCCTTAGATAAAATCGTAAACTGAGAGGTATCGAGTTTTGCTATTCCGTACAGATTGTACTGAATTTCGTTGAGATGCTCTGCATCATGTCCAGAACACTTCTTACGATCCGTGGTACGGTGGGCCGATGCTTCGCCTCTCACTGCTTGGGATTCTCATATTGGGCGGTTGCAATGGTACGTCTCAGTCGCGACCTGCGCAAGACAACTCCAACTCAGAACGCTCCACAGCGAATCCATCGCCCCCACTCCCGACTACTCGAGCAGAAAAACCTGACACTCCTAAGGCTCGTCCATTCCCGAAGAAGACCTACGATTTACCCTCATCAAAAGACGAGCTCCTAGCAAGCCTAAAAAGCGCTTCCCCGGAACTCACGATTGCTATCAAAGGACGTCTCCGCCGTCTAAATGGTTCAGCAAAGCTTTCCTTTGAGAGAGTCGCAGTGGTCGGGGCCAGCCTATCTGCAGGGTTTGGTGGTCTTCCACTCAGCAGTGTATTTGACGGCGCTATCAGAGGTTCTCACGACGTATTTCCCATTGCTTCCACATTCTTCTTTCGCTCTCCCCATGCCAACGGGCGTACGCAGATCGACGAGGCCATCACAGCCAATGCCACTGCCATCCTCGCCGTTGACATCCTCTTTTGGTACGTCTATCAAAACTCGAGCCAAGAGCAAAGGCTCGCCAGCCTCGAATTGGGACTTCAGAATTTGGAGAGAATTGATGCTCCACTGATTCTCGGCGATATCCCCGACATGCGCACAGGGGAACCTTGGATGCTGCCTCCAAGTGCCGTCCCACCACCAGAACAACTCGCAATATTTAACAAACGAATTCACGACTGGGCAAGACATCGGTTGAACATCCAGCTCGTCCCTCTCGCAAAATGGTCTGCAGCACTCGCGACAAACGGAGATATTGTAATCGAGCCCGGACAGCAGCCAGTTCCAGCCAAGACCTTGATTACTCTAGATGGTCTGCATCCCAATCCCAAGGGAGTGCGTTACATGGTCGTGCGGCTAGATCCTAGTTTGGAAATTGGCTTTCCGGAGACACCGGTTGACGCGTTGGCGTTTTGACATTCGGAACGCGGCTGTGGTGAAACGCGTATCGAGCTCCTGTGGAGTAGTCTGTTTCAGGTACGCCAATAGCTAGTTACGGCGGCGGCATGTTACATTAGGCTGCATGCGAACCTACTTAGCGGGTGTAGTCACCACCGCAATCCTGTGTGCAACAGCCTCAACGAGCTCTGCTGACATTGAAGGCTTTGAGTCCTTTGTGCACGCAAGCACGAACGTCACATTCACAAGCGGATTAGAAGTCACCTTTGGCGGCGACTTCTCGACTCAGGATGGGGTTGAGGCCTTGGGCGGCTCCAACTTTGGCGCGGGTTCAAGTCAGAAGTGGTGCGGCACTACGTTTCCAGACAGCAATCCTACAGTCACTGGCACAATCGCTTCGTCAGATCCCTCGATGGGCTTCACAGTCGAGCAAATCGCAGTTTGGACGTCAGCTTCGGGTGGCAACAGTGACGCTGTCGGCACTGTCACGTTTACCGGCGTGCTCCCTGGTGGCGGCACGTTCAGCGAGAATTTTCTCATTACTCCGACTGGGCTCACAGGCGCTGATTGGGACCTAACGAGCGCAACCTTCTCGAATGCAGCCTGGAACCAAACCATTGTCGAGCTTCGCGTCACAGCCACCGGAGCCCTGAACTATGTTGCGCTCGATTTATTCGATCACACTCCTGTCGCGCTTGCGAACTGCGGCAATGGCATCGTGGAAGTTGGCGAAGCCTGTGATGGCAATGGCTCCGGAACCGGTGGAGAGACCGCAAGCTGCAATGCTGACTGCACCGCAGCATCCTGCGGAGACGGTACAATCAATACCACCGCAGGCGAGACGTGTGACGATGGTGACGGCGACAACACCGATGCGTGTCCAGACGGCGTGGGCGGCACATGCCTTAACGCTACGTGCGGCGATGGGTTCGTATTGTCAGGTACAGAGACTTGTGACGACGGTGATGGCGACAACACCGATGCTTGCCCTGATGGCGTAGGCGGCACATGCCTTAACGCTACGTGTGGCGATGGGTTCGTATTGTCAGGCACCGAGAGCTGCGATGATGGCGACGGTGATAACACCGATGCATGCCCAGATGGTGTCGGCGGATCGTGCCAGGCCGCGACCTGCGGCGATGGATTTGTTCGGACTAGCACGGAGACGTGTGACGACGGCGACGGCGACAACACTGATGCGTGTCCAGATGGCGTAGGCGGCACCTGCATTGTCGCCACGTGCGGAGACGGATTTGTTCGGGCTGGCACTGAGACATGTGACGACGGTGATGGCGACAACACCGATGCGTGTCCCGACGGCGCTGGTGGGTCCTGTCTTACCGCGACCTGCGGTGATGGATTTGTTCTCATCGGCACGGAAACCTGTGATGATGGCGACGGCGACAACACCGATGTTTGCCCTGATGGCGTGGGCGGCACCTGCCTGACGGCGACCTGCGGTGATGGAT
>JAESTW010000435.1 GCA_016763395.1 Kofleriaceae bacterium | reverse complement strand
TCTCGACCATCAACAAAAATCTTACAAGGTGGCTTGGCGTTTAAGAGAAGCGTTCCCGAACCTGCGTTCACCGGTCTCGTTGGCGGTGTTTTGACGATGACCTTGGGATTCACTGGAGTCTTAACAATCAGGTCCGGTTTCTTCGTGATAGGCGTTTCGATAACGTTTACTACCTTGGGCACCTTTATCCGCTTGTCAGGATTACGCACCACTACTTTGCCCTTCTCCAAGACGCCCAAGAGCTCTATTTCAGCCTCACCATTGAATGCGAGGGGCTTTGTCAGTGATGTATAGCCGTCCAGAGAGTACAGCACGTCGTACTTCTTTCTCGGGTTTAGCTTGTGCCGCATAGGTGTGGTGCCAATCTCCTCCCGGAGTCCATTGGCTATCAGAACGACTTTCGCACCGAGTGGCTGGGATGAGAAGACACCGATGACTTCCTTAGCAGCCAAGGTAATCCGCACTTGCTCCGCGCTCCCCATCTCTACGATGATTGTCTTGCTTTGGCTTATAAAACCAATAGGCCCTTCAATCTCAAGCTTTTGCTCACCAACCACTTTTCGGATTTTCAAGGGAGCATTGCCAATCACCTTGCCATCCAGTTTCACTACAGAACCTGGTGGGTCCACGATCAGATCAAAGCCGGTATTTTCATCGGCAATTCTCGTTACAGATATTGCGGGCGTACCAGAAGAATCGCCAACCACCGCTTGCGTGGGAGTTCCCGCCGCTACCGTAACCGGAGCATCCTTTCGAGTGAGCATGTAGACAACGCCAACCACGCCGACAAACAACATCGCGAGTGCTACTAAGTAGATTGGCAGATTGTTTCGTTGTGGTGGCTGCGCGGACAAGGTCGGTCCGCCGAAGAATGGCTCTGCTACAGCGGATGAAGCAGAAGCTGCAGCCAACTCAGTCGGAGACGGTACTGGCTTTTTAGCGCTGGATTCTCCATCCTCTTTTGCACCTAGAGGAGATTTAGTTTTGTTGGACCCGTCCGCAATTCGGTCGGGCTCTTTGGCAGGCTTTTTCGGAGCATCCCAACCATGAGCTGTGGAAACTAGAGACGAGAGATCTGGCTCTTCCTTGGGTTCGACCAATGTGTCACCACCCAATGCCGAACCTGTCAGCGCCGGAGCACTGGGCCCTGCGCCCGCGGCTGCCAATGGGACAGCGTTATCAGGAATCGTAGCTGCCGGCAACTCGTCATCATCGTAAATCGAAGTCTCTAGCTCATCGTCATCCCATTCCAGGTCATTGCCTTTCGGCCTATCCTTTTTGGGAACGAGTTTTGGGGGCCCAGCAGAGGCACCATTGGAAACCCCGGGAATGGGAGGCGGTATCGTCTTGCGTCCCCTCGCAGAAACAGTCTGCGATCGGCTTCGTCCGGCTTCACTGGCCTCAGCCATAGTTTGTGGTTGTGGGGATGGAGATTGCGGAGGTGGAGCCATGTCGCGATACGAAGCGATTTTTATGGTCTCCTCTTGAATCTCCTTGGCCCACATCTGCTTCATCCAACTGGCCAAGTCTTTGCGAGAATAGAACTCACCGGAGGTGTAAACAAACGCCTGCAGCTCGTCGTGAAGATCGATCGCATTTTGGTATCGGTCTTCTACGTCCTTGGCCAATGCCTTAAGAACAATTCTCTCAAGCTCAGGTTGAATCTTGCGGTTGTATGTACTCGGTGGAAGAATCTCAACATTGCGGACTTTCTCCAACGTCGAGAAGTCGGACTCGCCGACAAAGAGTCGCTCGCCGGTTAGTAATTCGTAAAGAACAATTCCGCAGGCAAAGACGTCCGATCGACGATCGACAGGCAAGCCCCGAACCTGCTCTGGTGACATGTAGCCAAACTTCCCCTTAAGGATACCAGCCTGGGTTTGGGAGCCCTTTCCCGCCGCTTTTGCAATTCCAAAGTCGATGATTTTGACTTCGCCATCGAAGGACACAAGTACGTTTTGCGGGCTGACATCGCGGTGAACAAGCTTGAGGTCGCGTCCGGTTTCGTCGCGCTTATTGTGCGCGTAATCCAAGCCCTCACAGACCTTCATCGAAATGAAGCAAGCCTGGGGAACCGGCATTGGATTCCCCTGATCGCGATTGCGATCAAATATCGCTCGCAGGTCCCGACCGTGAATGTGCTCAAGCGCGATATAGTACGCACCATTTTCTTGTCCGAGATCGAAGACTTGAGCGATATTGGCATGATTTAACATCACCGCAATCTTCGCTTCATCGATAAACATCGCGATAAACTCTTTATCTTCGGCGATGCTTGGAAGAATGCGTTTTACCGCAACTAGACGTTCAAAACCTTCCACACCGAAGTGTTTGGCGCGGAAAACCTCTGCCATACCTCCAACGTTGATTCGTTCTAGAAGGTAATATTTGCCAAAGTGTATGGGCTTACTCACGACAGAGCCTTTGCTTCGAAGAATAGGAAATATGAGCTTGGGAAAGACATCGCAGGGGAAGACATCGCAGAAAAGTATGAATCAGCCTCGTATGGGTCGATTCAGCCGGAACGTACATGAAGTCGCTCGCGGGGGCTAGTGAATTGTTCCTACTCGACACGCTCTTTCCTAACACCGTATATTATCCCTCTTGCTGGTAACTAGGCGCTGAGCGCCTCTGCTGGTTGCATTTTCGCGGCCTTGGCCGCAGGAAGTGCGCCTCCCACAACCCCAAAGAACACCGCAAGACCGAGTCCCGAGCAAGGAATCCAAAGCTGAAAGTCGAACAATGTCGAAGGCTTAAACGCAAAGTCTGCGGTTTTGTTCACAAATGCCCAATCTCCCAGTTCTATGATTCCGTACCCCAGTGCCACACCGATAACTCCGGCGATGAACCCCAATAATGCCGCCTCCCCAACGAAAAGCAATCGAATGTTATTCTTGGTCGCTCCCAGTGCCCGCAGTAAGCCGATCTCTTTTCGGCGTTCGGCTACCTGCATGAAGAAGGAGTGAGCGATATTGATTGCTGAGATCATGACGATGACCAAGGCAATGATAAGGAAAATCAGCGTAATGATTGTGATGATAGAGGCGAATCGCTCTCCCAGACTGTCTTCCAAGCGCAGATTTAAGTCCTCCATCAGCCACTTGCCAAAGGGGGCAATGTCTTCTTTGTTGGCGAGTTCGACAATGAGAGATGAATAGGCTGTGGCTGACTCCTGCCCAGCAAATTCGAGGTTCCATCGCTTCACATAGCCGATAGGAACCGTTGCGCCGATTGGAATGGCCCTATCACTGATTCCCAGCAAAACCCCCTCGACCCGACGAGGTGTGCTCAACAGTGGCTTGTTACTAATAGCGACTGCCGACTTGCCCAGATCAATATACAAACGCATTTTGGCCAAGCCACCGCGTTGCACGATGAATTCGGCCATTTTACCAATCACGGGGAGGCCACGAGATTTCGCAAACTGGCTGTTGTACAGTTCGATCAACGTGTTGGAGATGATTACCGGCACCCGATGGTGACACTTCATGTCCTCTTTTTGACAGTAGTAGAGACCTTCGCAGGTTAGTTTGGGACCGGCACAATCGACTAGCGGTGTGTCATCTTCTTCCCAGTCTTTGAACTTGTCACTGATGTCGCCCTGCACAACATAATCGGGGTTGACTCCATCACCAACAAAATCCATGCGCAACTCGGTGAACTTGTCCGAATTTGGAACTTTTAGGTAGCCGTTGACGGCAACCGGGAAGTCGATGGCCATACGGGGAACGACCGACTTCACTTTGATCTTGGTCTGCTCGGTGATGGCTTTGACAGTCTCATCATCCATGCGCTTGGTAAAGTCTTGTCCGAGGAGTGCGGCGCGAGGTGCTATCACCTCAACTCGCTCCTCGGGGAATATCTCAACAACCTTTTTCTTTACGCCCACTGACAGAGCCATAAAGAATACAAAGGCAGCCACGCCGATTACAATGCCAAAGCCGGACAGGATGAACTCCCGCCTATGCCTCTTGGCATTGTGCAAAACCAGTGCAATTAACTTAGCGCTAGTCATTTTTCACGGCCTCCTCAGACTTGTCTTTTGAGTCACTGCTGTCTCCACTTTTCTTCGCTGAACTCGCTTCTTCATCAGCAACCTTGGCGTCTTTCTCATCGGCAACATCAGAATCCTCCGACACTTCGTCGGACACAATACAGCCGTCCTCGATGCGAATGACTCGCTTGGCAAAAACCGAGAGTCTCTCTTCGTGGGTAACGATGAGCAGGGTGACACCGTCGTCTCGATTCAATTCCCCAAAAAAGTCGATTACATCCCTGCCCGTCTCGGTATCCAGATTGCCCGTAGGCTCATCACAGAGCAACAGCCTGGGTTTGCTGTAGAGCGCTCTTGCAATCGCGATACGCTGTTTTTGACCACCGGACAACTCGGTTGGATATCGCTTTGCCAGGTCGGCCAGTCCGACTCTATCGAGGGCGTTCATACCTGCCTTGTTTGCGGCCGATGGACTCATATCCGAGAATGAGGCAGGCAGTACGACATTTTCTATGCAGGTGAGGTGATCTAAGAGATTGAAAGACTGGAAGACAAACCCCAGATCGTGATTGCGAAGGCTCGCCAGTCGCGATTCTTTGGCTGTGCTGTAATCGATACCAAACACCTTCACCGTGCCCTTATCGCAAGTATCCAGACTTCCGATGATATTGAGCAAGGTTGACTTGCCAGAGCCGGACTGGCCCAAGAGGGCGACGATTTCACCAGGCCGGATTTCGAGGGACACACCGCGCAAAACGGGTGTCATCGCCTCGCCCCGACCGTACGATTTGTGTACGTCGTGAATTGAAATTAGGGGTTCGATAGTCAAGACCCGCGCAGCCTATCACAGATGAGCTTCCCTGCTTTTTAGGGCCCTCAATGAATTCTGTGATTATTTTCCCACGACCGAGATTCGAAGCCTGAGGACATTGGATCGGAGAGTGACCAAGAACGACACCTGCGCAATTTTCGCCAACTCAGCTGCGGCCAACTCGGCAAAGCCAGGCGGCAATGCCGTCTCTAGGATCGTCTTGAGGTCCGGGATGCGCCCGGGCCTCAAGGTCAGAGATACGATTTCATCACGCGGGCCCGGCGCGGCGGTCACGAGTAACTCCATGGCGCTCTTTTGATTGCTGAAGCGAAAGCTCGTGTCCTGTAGCTGGTAGTAAAGGGCCGAGAATGTTGGAATGGATAGCTTCTTGACCTTCTCACCACCAATTGTCTTGGTGGACTCCAGCCAAGAGCGCCCAGGAATTTTGTCCAGCATCGAGCGAAGGAAACCAGAGTCACTCATCGATACTTCGAGAGCGATGTCGCCACTCAAAGAGGAGGGCTCAAAGTGACTGCCCACCAAATGAATGGACGTAGGTGGCGGTGACCATGGAATACTTCTGAGCAGTGTTGCAATAGGCTCTGCGACAAGATCGCATCCTTGTGCACGCAGTAGTTGCTCTGCCCCTGCCAGATCGACACTAACGGACACTGCGACTCCTGCGTTGTCGGATAACGCTCGCATGCCATCACTCGGACTTGCCTGGAGGAGAGTTGCTAACGTCATACTGCCTGCAGGCGAGAGCTGAAACTCGACTTCGAGATCAACTCCTTTGGCGTCAGCGTTCCCGTGAAAGAGCACTGCCTGCACTGGGGAAAGCACCGATGAGCAGCCTACCCAATCTACCCAGGGATTGTCTTTAAGTGAACGCAGTACGCTGTCAGCACTGCCCCAGAACATCGGGGCAGCGCTAGCCACCCGGCTCAAAATTGGCCTCGCCCGCTCGCTTCCGCCGTACGCTTCGCCCTGGCCCGCCGCTATCACGCTGCGAAGCCAGTCCAAAGATGGTGTTCCAGTTTCGGCGGCGAATTCTAGGTGCAATACCCAGTGTCCATCCAGGCGCACTGCCGACCATTGCACGGCAGCAGATCCAGGTACCGTTTCGCCAGCGAGGGGCCCGCCAGCGAAAGACCCGCCAGCGAAAGACCCACCAGAAAAAACAGTGAGCGCACCATGCGAATTTTGCTTAGCGCCCGCTTGCACAAGCTGTGCTTCAAATTGCGCATCTGCGCCAGCTTCGAGAAGAGGAACGATTCCTGTAACCGGAATAATTCCTGTAATCGAT
>JAESTW010000434.1 GCA_016763395.1 Kofleriaceae bacterium | reverse complement strand
TGTGTTGTTCAATGAGTCTTAGGATTAGCTCGTTGCTGTCGATGCCGCCGGCTTGTTGCCGCAGCGGTGCTGCGACCTCTTCGGTTTTCTCTCGCAGGATGATGAGTGCGGGTTCACTGTCAGCGATTGAGCGGCCGTCCGAGAAGACGGGCTCTAAGCGGTAGCGGCCGCCTGCGCCCATTAGAGAGCGGAATTCTTCCGGCGTTGCCTGCAGGGGAATCATGGCGGGCATGCCGTATTCGTCCCGGACAAGGTCGGGCTTCTTTACGCCGGGGCGGTAGAGCTTGACGCGCCAACCCGTGGCCCCAGTGGGCACGCGAATCGGTTCCCCAGACTCGCTCCATCCTAACGGCAATACCTCGATAACGTCGGCCATGGTGATTCGCTCCCTTTCCTGTCCGGTCGGACATGCTCCAATGCATGGTTTGCATTGGATTCAGGGGCGGTATCGACAAAGCGCGGGAGAAGTTGCTAGTGATCCGGAATAAAACCGAGAAAAACGCGCGGCACCGTTCGGGAAGCCGTTAACGCGGGTGCGTTTCGGATAAAAACAGCAGGTTACGCCGTTCGATTCGGGTGCTCAAAGTTGGCCGGATGCTTATCGGGGCGCCGTTCCAGAGTCTTAAAAAACTCAGAACCACAAGCTACCGGTCGGACGGCGGTGATAGGTTGTGGCTTTGGTTGCAAGCCAAAGCCACAGACGCACACTCAAATCCATTCGTAGAGTTTGAACGGCAGGTGATGGGCAAAACGTACACGATGGCATTGCAGCTACAGAGCTTGGTGTCGCACCTGTACCGAGGGGGCGAAAATCCCGATATCGGGGGAATGCTTCGCAGTAGCGATAAGTATCACCGAGCCCTCTTGCGCTCGCTGCTCGATTGGTACTCAGAGCATGGCGAAGGCTGCGCTCAGTTTATGCGGACAGGTAGCAAGCTGTCGTCTATAGGCATCAACTAGTAGGTGCTGACATGAATACAAGGATGATCGCAGTACCGGGACGGCCACCGGAGTATGGCGAAGTCGCAAGCTCAGCGGACCGTCATCTTCGAGACTGACTAGGACTCATGATAAGGTCTACAAGGATGACGATCAGCTCCGGAACAATCATTACTCACGGCCTCGCTGAATACAAAGTTTTAGATAAAATTGACTCAGGCGGCTTCGGAGTTGTGTATCTCGCCGAGCGACTGAAGCCCTTCCCGAAAAAAGTAGCAATCAAGGTGCCGGCTGAGCACATTCTGTCCCATCCAGTCTGGAGTAAAAAATTCGTACGGGAGGCGAGGATTCTCGGGAACATCAGACACCGAAACGTCGTGAAGATTATCGCCTTTATGGAATTCTCTGATGGGCAGAAAGCTCTAGTGCAAGAACTCGTCAGGGGTGCCGTCTCACTCTCCTTGGCAGTAAAGCAGGATCCGAGTCAAGCCCCTTCGTATTTCCTGCAGGCCCTCTACGCCATCAGGGCCTGTCACGGGGAAGGCGGCTCGGCGGGCGCGATACATCGCGACCTATCCCCTAGTAACATACTAATTGGCGAGGACGGCATACTGAAGGTTATTGACTTCGGACTTGCCAAAGAGGATCCACGCCTCACTGAGAAACTTACCCAGGCACAGGAATGGTTCGGAACGCCAGGCTGTATGTCGCCCGAGCAGTACGACGGCAGCGCCGAGGTCAACCATCGAACCGACCTGTTTGCCCTGGGGCGAAGCTTCGCAGCAGCCATACAGGGAAGAACAACTTTGCATGCAAAGCCAGAGTCCCTCGCCGAGCCCTGGAGTTTGCTTTGCAGCAAACTGGCCGAGCACGAAGTCGGTGATCGATATCAGTCTGCCACCGAGGCGCTAGATGCAGCATTCATGGCGTTTGCGGACTACAATATCAACATTGGCTCAATGGGAATCCATGTAGAGGAGATTGCGAAACACCCCCTGCCCAACGACGTAGCATGGTCCAGATTCTGCGCCGCCTACTTCGCAAATCAAGTCGGCTACTCGACCCAGGACTTGTACTGGCTGGCCCAGATCTCCCCGGCAGTATTCATTTCCACTCACGTCGACGCAAACCACCTGCTCGATACGCTCGAGCAGTCGGCAGGAGTCGCTGGCGTGGCAGTCGGCGATGGTTTTTTTGATGACGCAGATCCGCTGGGCACACTCTACCGTCGCCTCTATCCAGCACTAAGCACTACATCAAAACTGACGTGCTTCACGCGACTTTGCGAGATTGCTATAGCCAGACACCGCTATCATGTCATGGGGTGCGTTCGAGCAGCCTACGGCAAAGAGACCAACAGCGCCACCCTGCTGCAGCTCATGCAGATCCTCGACAAAGTTGACCCCACAAGCATCATCGAAGGACGCGGGGTCATCCCACGAACTCCGTAGCTCCGCTGCCGACCGGACAGAAACACGCCATCGAGCCACGACGACTGGTAGTCGAGACCTAGACCAAGCGTCAAGGGTCAGGGTAGTATTGCCTATGCATGCCATCGCTCTTTCTGTACTAGCAGCGGCAGTAGCCAGCTGCGCAGTCACAAGCAAGTACTACAACCCAGTATCCGAAGATAGCGTCTCCACAGAGACGCCCATGACGCCCAGGACGCGCGCCGAGTACAAGGTGCGACTCGAACTGGTACGCGCCGCCAATCGATGCCGTAGGGCTCTCAACATATTACACGAAGACGAAGAGTCCTACGTAGAGGTCCAAGCATAGTTGTGGCAGGATCGGAGAGAGAGACGGAAGGAACTCTCCATAAACGTTCGTGCGAAGGAGGAAGCCTACGCTGCTTGGCTCAGTACCTGCTGGGCGTTTATCAATCATTGCACAGAGATCAGGTCGAAAACTTTAGTCTATGTAAAGGGAAACGAAGGAGAGGTTAAAGCTCTCTCCGACCGCTTGCACCTCCTGGCTACGGAACTCGATAGTGCGAGGGCTCTCACACTTCTCCGGGAGGAAGACGACTCTTTCAGGGGTCGGTGTGACCAGGTTCATGGTCGCGTGTCCTTGCTTGGCGTCAAATGCGATGGCATCGATGATGCCATCGCAGAGCTTCGGAAGCTCCAGCTAGATTTGGCGAATCTACTGTCTGCAGAGCGGAAACAGGCCGCTAAGGGCTAAATAAAGTGCCACACATTAGAGCGCTGCCAAGTCACAATGCGCCGCTCCCAGAAAGCAGAGCAATGCCTGCCAAGGAAAAGCCGGGATCTATGGCTCGCCATCGAGCAAGTCCTCCCTCTCCTGCTTCGTGAGCCCGATGTACATCCCTGTGTACTTGGTGCTCGAATGCCCCAAAAACTCCGCAGTCTGCGACTCCGAACTCGTCTTGGCCATAATCTTCGACCCATAGGTGTGTCTAAGCATGTGCGGATGTATCTCGATGCCGCCGCCTGAATACTTGCCCGCCTCGGCTGCGAGTTTATCCAGTATCGTCGCGATCGACCTCCGCGTCAGCCGCCCCTCGCTCTTCCCCTGCCTCCCGGACAAAAATAGCGGCTTTCCCTTCGCCGCCCCCTTGTCGTCTTTGCGCCGTTCTGTCGTCAAGTACTCCTCAATGACCTTCCTAGCCTTTTTGGGGACGTATACATCATCAATGCGATTCCCCTTCCGCTTGACGTCCCTCAAATACCTATCTTCGTACTGTCCGAGGTTGAGATTGCAAAGCTCACTCACCCGCAACCCAGTTTCCTGCAGCGCAACCAGAATAGCCCGATTTCGCACCGGCCTCGCATTCTTGTTTTTCGCCTCGGTCAACACCAAGTTGTCCGCCGCTTTCAATAGGCCCCACATCACAGGGTCAGCCAATTTGCTTGGCTCTCGCTTCTGCTGGCGCCGTTCCATCGAGACGTGTACCGGGTCATCCACCAGAGGCTGGCCGGGCCGTTTTTGCAACCATCTAACAAAAGTTCTTATCGTCCGAAACGCGCGGTTAATGGTCGACGGCTTCCGCCCCAAAGCCTCGAGGCTATCCAAATACCCTGCAGTGTCCCGTTTAAGCCAGTTCTCGGCGAGTAAGTGCCCATTGGTATCCGAGTACCAAGTCATAAACCCCTTCATGTCCTGCCACTTCGCATCCTCGGTCGCTTTGGCCTTCACGCCAATCACCTCGAGCTGCATATAAAGGACAAACCACAAAAACAGCGTCGGCTCGCTCCCTTTTGGCGCCGGCACCCCCAATTCTACGAGTTTATCGGAGACGATTCGGGGTGCGAGGTCTGAAATATCCTTATGTGCACAAACTGAAGCGGGTTTGAGTCTCTTCGCCATGCGCCAAACGTACCCTAAACCCCACTCTTTTACGTCTGGTTTGGTAGTTTGTTCCCATAAGGTACGTTATGGGAACAAACCTAAGGAGCGAGTCGAGGGCGCCCAGCGCCACCGCCCTACATAAGGGAGTTTATGTAGGGAAACTCTAGCGGCACGGGATGACAGTCGAGCTACTTGGCCGCTGCGGTGTATGGCGGCGCCAGGAGTTCTCCTTTGGGAGGGAAGGTCGGAGTGCTTTCCCGGGGTGCCTGTGTCAGTGGAAGGATTCGCACGAATTCTGTTATCTTCTCGGCCTCCTTCTGTGTCAGGTCTTGTGGGAGTCCCAGTATTTCAACGGTAAGGCCTGGTCGAATCATGAGCCTTGCAGGCAGGTCGTTGCCGTCTATGTCTTCTTCGAAGGCTTCTTCTTCATATTCCACTTCTTCTATTTCGCTTTCGCCATCAATGACTGCCCTTGCCAGTCCGATCACTGGAGTGGACCAGCATATTCTCGTGTGTCCGCCTCTTCTCCCTAGGATAAACTCGCCTGCGCCTGCGTCTGCCAGTTCTCTTAGTACTTTGTTTATTTCCCTGTTGGTAAAGCCGTCATCCTTGAACCATTGCCAGATAAGGCGGCTTGTTGTGATTCCTCCTCGCGGTGCGCGCTTGCGTTCTGCGAATTTCTCGAGGATGCGCTCTGCGAGCGGGTCACTCTCGTAGAGGGCTCTTACTTTTGCAATGTCTACTTCTGTGTCTTCCATTTTCTCTCCTAGCTCTCTGTTGGTCCGCAACATGGGATCGAACCCGCGCGAGTCAAGGAGTACGAGAAATTCTACTGTGACTATAATTTTCTAACCACAGTAGAATTCACGGGCACGGATCTTGTCCGAGGTTTGACTGCAACAAAACGGGCGAGGTGCGATTGCTCTCTTTGTCACTCCCTGTCAAACTGAAGTGACAATGAAAGATGAGATCGACAGGGACGAAGTTGCCAGTGCCTTGAAAGAGAAAGGGGCTACCAATAAATGTCACCGCTGTAATGCGAGAGAATTCAGTGTTCTAAAGGGGTATTCGAGCGTTTCCCTGGGGGAATTACGGTCATCGGGGCATATCTTCGAAGGTGCAGCGTTGCCAGTAGTTTCCGTCGCCTGCAACAACTGTGGTGCAATTACCCAGCACGCCCTTGGGGCGCTCTTATGAGCGCCAACCATTCGAATGGCGAGCAGGCCACCTACGGCAAGACCGACAGTCGCTTCATTGGCGTGCATCGCTCAAACCTAAAATCAGACCTAATTGAGATCACGGAGGACAAGCTGGAGAATATTCTGATGAAGCACGAGTCGAAGCTTGGGCTCAAGAAGGCTTGGATTGCGCCGTTAGGCCTTCTCTTGACGATAGTGGCGACCTTGATTTCGGCTGAATTCAAAGATGCACTAGGGGTGCCGAAGGCGACATGGAGCGCATTTTTTATTCTAGCAGCACTGTTGTCCGCCGTGTGGCTTGTGGCGTCAGTTGTTCGCCTTGTGATGGGGCGGAAGGAGTGTTCAATTGATGCGCTCATTGCTCAGGTGAAGAACTCAAGTGGTGAGCCGCCCGTCACGTGACAGTAGAGTGTGGCTGCCTTGAGCGTAAGTGCCCATAAGGGGGGTTATGTGCACAAACTATGGCGCCTGGGCTCGGAGCCCATCCCTCTCGGGCTGGCTAGCCAATTTTATTCTTCGAGCACCGCTCTCCAGGGGCATGCCCCTGGGCTGCTGCGATGTTGTTGAGTTGTTTGTTTCGACGGGCAGCCTAATGAGCAGGTGTCTGCCTGGCTAGCTTGCTTCCTTGGAGGGCTCGTTAGATCATGTCGACATGGGTGCTAAGCCAAAAAGAGGAAGGCCGCGACTCCTCGAAAATGAACTATCTCGCTGGATCGACGACAACCTTGCCGAAGGTGATGACGGCAAGGCGCCCCGCGACAGGTTTGCGGCACTGGTCGGAATTGCTCGATCTGGAGTTGATAGGTTGTGTGGCAGTCAGGGCGGTCCCAGTCTGAAAATGGCGGCAAAGATAGCTGCAGCGACTAATGATGCAGTGCCTGTACAATTCTGGGTGACCGATGGCGAGTAAATTACCTACGGATAGGTAAAAGATATTGATTTTACCTGTGAATAGGTAAAAGATAGAGGCATGAGACACTTATGCCTTAGCTGGGAGGTTGGTCAACTTGCTGATGCGGTGAATGCTGCTGGTATTCTCCTAGATCAGCTCAATGGCGACGCCCTTTGTTCGGAGTTTGCGAAGCGGCAAGCCGGGGACTCTGCGGCTGCTGTGCTTTGCATGGTAGCGAGTCGCCTGTCAGATCTTGGGCGCGCCCTTCGTGGTGAACTGAACCCAAAAGAGCTTCTTACTCGATACAATGAGTCAGGGGAAAGCGATGGGACTGAGTCTCATTTGAGGGAATGGTCGCAGGAGGATGTGAGAGAAGAGCTTCTCAGGGCGGAGGGGCGACTCGCGTAGAAACGCCGTAGTCGCCAAGGAAGACGTTTCGCCGTGGCTGGTTATTCTTGGGCTTTCTTAGTTTCGTTGGTTAGCCCATAGCCTAGTGTGAAAAATATTCGGTCAGCAAAATCAACCCCGTCCGGGGCAAACCCGCCATTGGAGGACCAGCTATCAAGGCCGACGCCTATTCCAAATTTTGAAAAAAATGTTGCATGTGCAATCAGGGAAACTGAGCCTTCTACGTCACCATTCTCCGAAAGCTTGCCGAACTGTGGAGCTAGGTAGCCACCGATCTCCAAGGGGAAGGTCTCCCCTTTCGCCTTCCAGGACACCCCAAGCCCTATGCCAGCCTCCATGACGCTGAAGCGCCCATCGATATAGAGGCGTGTGACATTGGCGAGAACGGAGGCCCCTATTCTTTTTTCAGACTCCTGATCGCTCACGAGTACCCCAGTTGACTCAAGAAGTCCCTCGTCTTCGGCCATGGCCGTGCCGGACAATAGTCCGGTGATTGTCAGGGCCAGAATTAGGCGTTTCGTAGGCACGAGCATGTGATGCGTTGTTAGTTTCATCGTCTTAGTATTTCCAGTCTTGCACTCAGAGGTGCAGGCTATGATGTCCCATATACTCGCCCAAGACAGGGCGAGTATCTCTGTCTTGTTTTTATCAGTGTGTGGCCTTGAGTGCTACTTTTACCAGGTCAAACTATCTAAGTAGAGGCTTCCACGAAAATGACTGGAGCCCGACTGATGTCCAACCTAGAACTTCCAATACACAAACTCCTGCCGATCGAACACGCCGTAGGCAGCAATCCAGAGAACCAGAAGCATGAGTCCGGCATGCTGTAAAACGGGAGGAATTCGGTCGAGAAGAACGATATCTCGCCGAGACGCCCACTCCTGCCCAGCTTCCACGAGCAGTAAAACGATGCCACCCAGAGCTACCAAGGGCCACGAGATGGATGGGATAGAAAAAGGGATGTCCGAGTTTTTCCAAAGAAAGAGAGTTTCAAACATGGAAAGTGCGTGCCCCATAGACGTAGCCCTAAATAAAACCCAGGCAAAGCAAACTAAGTGAAACACCAGAAGCGTTGCGAGCGCCCTCCGAGCTGCCATGGGCAGAAATGGAACTCCATTAGAGAATGTACTACGTATCCAGATGCCGCAAACCAGCAGTACGCCGTGCACGCCACCCCAGCAAACGTAGGTCCAGTTTGCGCCATGCCAAAGGCCGCTAACCAAGAATACAATCAGGAGATTCAGGTAAGTCCGAGCCCTTCCCTTTCGACTCCCGCCCAAAGGGATATACAGATAGTCACGAAACCAGGTAGAGAGGGAAATGTGCCACCTTCTCCAGAACATCTGTATGGATGTCGAGAAGTAAGGTCTCTTGAAGTTGTCCATGAGGTCAATGCCTAGAATGCGTGCGGCGCCAATGGCAATGTTGCTATACCCCGCAAAGTCACAGTAAATTTGGAACGCAAAGAGGTAGCTTCCGACAAGGACCAGTGATCCCGAAACTCCGTCAGGAGTACCAAAAACGAAATTAACACCCAGTGAGAGTTGGTCTGCGATTACGACCTTCTGAAACCCTCCCCAGATCATCAGCCGAACCCCGGAGGTAATACGAGCCAGGTCTAGCTTCTTGGGGCTCTTAAGTTGCGGAATAAGGTTCTGCGGACGCTCAATGGGGCCAGCAACGAGCTGCGGAAAAAAGACAACATACAGTGCAAAGATGCCAATGTGCTTCTCAGGCTTGGCGTTTTTCCTGAACACCTCAATGGTGTAGCTTAGTGTTTGCAACGTATAGAATGAAATGCCAACGGGGAGCTGCAGCCCAGAGGAAGGGATATGGACATTAAGTCCAACAGCCGCCAGAAGGCCGGATATTGATGTCGCAAAGAACTGTGAGTACTTAAAAAAGGAAAGCATCCCTAGGTTAAGAAAAAGACTTACGAAGAGCAGTCTTTTGCGACGTGTTCTTGAGCTTGATCTGTGCAGCCGGACCGAGACCCAGTAGTCTACGGCAGTGGAACCTAGGATCAAGAGGATGTAAGGAGCCCGCCACCACATGTAGAACCCATAGCTCGCGATGAGCAAGAGAGGCCACTGGTAACGCTTCGGGCAACTGTAATAGAAAACCACGATAGCGGGAAAGAAGACCAGAAATTCTAGCGAGTTAAATAACACTGAGATACATTCTTGAAAAAACGCATGTTCGCAAAAAAGAAGAAGGTAGCATTACGGTGTTTGGTGAGTGTCGCAATTGCGTTCAGTATCGCCGAGATGGCCGAGCGTTGGATTGGAAGTACTCCATCGGCAGAGGTTATTGCCAAGGGTAGGTATCGCCTAACGGGGAATGCAAGTCTAGGTTACGAGCCGATACCGGACATGACGGCAACGAGCAGTTCTGACTCTTTCATGGACTATGTTGAAGCCTCTAACAGTCTTGGATTTCGGGACTACGAGCATGCAGAGAGGAATCCCGGCGTATATCGAGTTCTGATCCTGGGGGATAGTGTCACCTCTGGGCACCACATCAAGAACTACAAAGATGCGTTCCCTGCCCAGCTCGAGAAAATTCTCAAGAAGAAAGGGCGAGAAGTGGAGGTGCTTAACTTTGGCGTAAACGGGTACAACACACAGCAAGAGGTGGAGATTCTCAAAGACAGGGGGTTGAAATTTTCGCCAGATCTCGTGGTTGTCGCGTACTGCCTGAACGATCGAGTGCGGAGCGACGGTGGGCTACTTGCTATGCTGCTTAACCTCGGAGATGGCAAGGGGCCAAGGCGAACAGGGCTAGGCGGCTTACTAAGCGAGAGCCACCTAGCTCGCCTCTTAGAGTTTCGGTACCGCTCCGTGCGAAGTGTTCGCAGTGAGTATGGGGCCCTGTTCAAGGACACCGTCGCAATGCATTTCGAGGAACTCAGCAAGCTGTCCTCTGACCATGGGTTCGCAGTGCTCATTGCGATACTGCCAGACTTTAGAGACCTGGACTCAGCGTCTCATCGAGGGGATTATTCTGCAGTAAAGAAACTGGCAGACAAGGCATCACTGCCATCAATTCAGCTCCTCCCCATCGCCCAGGAATGCAAGGACGATGGCGATCCGCCTCTGTTCGTAGACCACTACCACCCCAGCGCCGCGGGCCATGCATGCATCGCCCACGGACTGTCGGCCGTAGTAGAGGTGGCGATGGAGTGAGTGCTGTTGCCGGCCATGCAATCCCGGACTGAGATCAGTGGCCGCAGCATTACTGCGACGAGGATGCGGTGTGTAACTTTCTACAGATAGGCTCAATGCCATGAATGGTTGTTGCCTGATGTTGCGAGGTATAACTAGCCCAGCTATTGACGCCCACAAGGAACTCCCCCTGTGGGCAGTAGATAGTACTGTAAGATCCACCCAGGCCGCCTCTCATCGGCGTGTCCGTGTGAGAGGCCCAGCTCCCGCCTGCCCAGGTGGACATAGGGGCACAGACTCCGCCAACCGCATCGATTCTGGAGCCGCTCCTGAAGCGGAGTCCGATCATCGCCTTGCCGTCGGGACAGCTGTCACTAAACGGGAGGCCACCAATCCCTCCGTTGGAATCCTGGCCGTGACGACGAGCGTTTCCTTCCATCAAAAAAGGAAGCCCGTTACTGGTAACGGTACTAGGGTAGCACTCAACTCCAAATCGGTCGACTTCTCCGCCCATGTGCCCATGGAGCGCACGCACGACGCCATGCCCAGAGCAGAGCCCAATCTTGGATGCTCCAGTCCTGAGTCCCCGAAGCTGGTAGGCGTGCGGAATAGGCAGCGTGGTGCCATCGATATCTTCACACACCCATCGCACCTGATCAATGCGCGCCCCTGCCTGCCCAGTGGCGCCAACAACCGTCATCCCAAGAGGGCAAAAGCGCTTGGTATACGTCCCCGACCAGCTTCCGCCACCCCAGTACAGCGAGTCCACGCCTGAGGAGTCGTTTGCGATGTCTGTGTTTGACTGGCACCCGGGAATGAGGCCGTTTACTACCGATCCAGACATCCCATGGAACCCCGTAAGAGAGTAGCCTGGGTCGCATTGGACTGTCTTTGTTTGCGTGGAGTCCTTATAGCTACCCACGCGGTTTGTAAGGGACCCATCGCTGCAGTTCAGGCGAAATCGATTTACGTACTGAGACGAAGAATCTATTATTATCCCGTTCGCCTGTTCACCGCCAGGGCAACGCAGCATGAATGCTTGTCCACCATCTCCTCCAACAGGACTTAGCTCCGTATCGCCCGCGGGCTGGCTTCGCATCCATCCATCGGGTTGAAGATCAACCATGCATGAGGCTGCCTGAACAGGAACCGTCCACGGGTACGCCACGCTATCAGGATTCCCCGGGTGACCCCAGCCCTTCGAGTGGGTCGCTTCATGCACGATAGTACCTGCGAGCTGCGCTATCGAAACCGTGGTCAAAAAGCTTCTATCAATGCTCATGTATTCAGGGTAGTTGTTAGAGGGAGGACCGGGCGAAACGTCAGAATCAGCATCGGCATCATTGCCCGGCGGGAAGACAGTGCAGGTGATCTGAGTGGGCTGAGGCGATAGCATTGGAACTATACCCTCCACGATCACGCCCAGCCTTTCGTTTATGAGTGCATCCACTAAGCATTGCTCGTAAGCATCGGTGAGGAGGCGTGTGGCGATGAGGCTCATCGCAGCATCAATTTTGCTAATTTCGCCGGCTGTACAGCCGGGAGTTGTATATGTCCCGTTCAGCGCCTCCGCCGA
>JAESTW010000433.1 GCA_016763395.1 Kofleriaceae bacterium | reverse complement strand
AGGCTGCGGTCCCGTCGTCGACAAAGGGATAAGCATCGAGTGAGGTCGCGCGATAGCTGTAGTCAATAAGGGTCGTAGTAATCTGGATGACGGTGACGAGGGCCAAGAGCAATTGAATAGATCTTGAACTACGAATAACACTGAGGACCCCACGCATCCCCGACTTTTCTTTTGGCGATGGCCAGCCGCAAGAATGAGCGGCTTTTAGTCCGACAGGGATGAGTATGAGCAGTACTGGCAATACGAACCACAGAAGCTGCGCGCTGCCCACATCGTGAACGAACTGCTGTCCGAGAAAACTACCGCTCATGTCGCCCAGAGTTCCCGCCACGCAGAAAAAACCGTAGGCCCAGGTGGCTGTGCTCTGCTTGAAGGCGGAATTGGCCAGGGTCCAGATTAGCTCAATGAGTATAACGACGTAGACGTCTTTCCAGACATAGAGGGCGTAGGAGGTGTAGGGCACTTGCAAAAGTCGTAGGGCGAGCAAGAGCGAAAGGGAAAGAGCGCTGATCGCAGCGGACCAGGCCATGATTTGTCCGAGAGCTTTGCGTCTTGCGGCCTTGGCGTAGATAAATACAACGCCAGTCACGCTGACTGCGACTGTGGCGTACGCGTACTTCATGGCCTCTTTGCCATGATCTTCGAGCAGAAGCGAATCGATGGTCGAGCGAGCGAGCCCGTAACTCATCAGTACAAAGTAGGCGAGCACCGCCACCCAGAGGAGAGGCGCCCACTGGTTTTGTGCGCTCTCTTCGCCAGCGCGTCCGTTTTCGGGCTCGTCGCTCTCGCTAGCGCTGTCTGATGTGCTTGATTCGGCCAACCCTGGCCTATTTGACGACCATGCCGGCAGACGCTCCTTCGTCCGGCGAGAGCAGGAATATGTCTTCACCACCAGGGCCGGCTGCGATGATCATGCCTTCGCTCATTCCAAAACGCATCTTCCGCGGGGCCAAGTTGGCGACTACAACGACGAGCTTGCCGATTAGCAGCGAGGGGTCTGCGTACGCGGCTTTGATGCCAGCAAAGATGTTGCGGGTGTCGCCCTGTCCGAGATCTACGGTGATCTGTAGAAGCTTGTCCGCACCTTCGACATGCTCAGCATTTACGATGGTAGCGACCTTGAGATCGACCTTCGCAAAATCCTCAAATGAGATTTCTCCCTCTGCCGCGGGTACCTTCTTCTTTTTTGGCTTGGATTTCTTCTTGGTCTTCTCGGCTGCCTCAACCGCTTCTTCCGCTTTCGCCTCGGGCGACTTTGACGCTTCCACCATGGCGGCAATTTTGTCTTTGTCCACGCGAGTGATGAGTGGTTTGAACTCGGCCAGAGTCACGCCCAATAGTGGAGTGTTCACAGATTCCCAGGTCAATTCTCCGCCCAAGAGGTCAGCGGATTTTTTCGCTAGCTCAGGCATAACTGGAGCTAGGTAGGTAATCAGCGTCTTGTAGAGGTTGATCCCCTGGGTGCAGACAGCCTGGGCCTGGGCCTGAGTTGCTTCCTCTTTGGCCAGCTTCCACGGCTTTTCTCCGTCGATGTACTGGTTGGCCTTGTCCGCCAGTGACATTACTTTGCGAACCATCTTGGAAAACTGCCGGCTCTCGTAGAGCTCGGCAACTTCGCTTGAAGCGGCCGCAAATTCTGCGAATAGTTCTGGTTCTGGCAATTCGTCGCTGAGTGTACGTGAAAAGCCTTTATTTAAGATTCCTGCACATCGCGACGCGATATTGACAAACTTGCCGACCAGGTCAGAGTTAATTCGTTGGGAGAAATCCTCTAGATTGAGATCGATATCATCGAGTCCAGCGTTGAGTTTGGCGGCGTAGTAGTAGCGTAAGTACTCAGGATCGAGGTGCTCGAGGTAGGTACGGGCATTAATAAAGGTTCCCCGGCGTTTCGACATTTTGACGCCGTTGACCGTGAGGAAGCCGTGAACATACACCGCGCTCGGTGTCCGGTACCCAGCTCCTTTGAGCATGGCCGGCCAAAAGAGCGTATGAAAGTACGCAATGTCTTTGCCGATGAAGTGATAGACCTCGACGTCCGAATCAACCTTCCAGTAGTCGTCAAAGTTTTTGCCGGTTCGTTCGCAGTACTTCATCGACGTGGCCATGTAACCAATGGGCGCGTCTAACCATACGTAGAAGAACTTGTCCTTCTTACCGGGAATCTCAAATCCCCAATAGGGCGCGTCTCGAGAAATGTCCCAGTCCCGCAAACCGCCTTCAAACCACTCGTTGAGCTTGTTGCGCACCTCAGGCTGAATGCCCTCGCCAGCTGTCCATTCCTCCAACATCTCTTGGAAGTCGGCAAGCTTGAAAAAATAGTGCTCACTCTCTTTGGTGATGGGTGTGGCGCCGGACACGACAGAGACCGCGTCGAGAAGTTCACTGCTGTCGTAGGTAGCGCCGCAACTCTCGCAGGAGTCGCCGTATTGATCGGGGGTTTTACATTTCGGACAGGTTCCGCAGATGAAACGGTCTGGCAGAAACATATGCGCTTCGGGATCGTAGGCTTGCTCAATCACTTTGCTGTGAATGTGTCCGGCCTTTTCTAAGGAGAGGTAGATAGATTCGGCTAGCTTCTTGTTCTCTGGCGAGTGGGTGGTGTGATATTCATCGAAGTGGATCAAGAAGTCTGAGAAGTCAGCCTCGTGCCGTTTGCGCATGGAGTCGATAAGCTCTTGGGGCTCGATTCCCTCTTCGCGGGCACGCAACATGATGGGGGTTCCGTGAGCATCATCGGCACAGAGGTAGAGGCAATCGTTGCCTCGCAAACGTTGAAATCGGCACCAGATATCCGTCTGTAAGTACTCGACCATATGCCCCAAGTGGATGTCTCCGTTTGCGTAGGGAAGCCCGGCAGTAACCAATAGTTGTCGCTTGTGTGTGCTCATGAAACTTGGCGCAAGGTATCGCGCTTCATCCTCGATGTCTGTCCTCGAGAGCCCCATTGCCGTTTCACATTGCGGTTCGCAAGATCGCAAAAAGCCAGGTGAAAGGGACGGTTTCGGTGAATTCTTTTCACAATGACGATCAAAATCAAGAAAAGAGTGCAATTGTCCGAGTACTATCCCTGAGAGAGTTGTATTGTCCAACACAGTTTTGACGCCAATCATTTTAAGTACTCGAATGCAAAATCCCAGAGAAGTGACATGATCTACGCAATTGGAGATGTCCATGGATGCGCCTATGAGCTGCGAAACCTGCTCAACAAATTGCCTCTGACGCCCGAGTCTACTGTCGTCTTTTTAGGGGACTACATCGACCGCGGTGGGCAATCGAAGGACGTGGTCGACACAATTTTGGAGTTGCGCAAGCAGTGCGAAGTGGTGTGCCTTATGGGCAATCACGAGTCGATGTTTCTCAACTTTTTGGACAACCCCGGCACCGAACGCGCCGGTCTGTTCATCATCAATGGCGGCTCGGCAACTCTGGCGTCCTACGCCGATGAGAACGGCAACTACGAGTTTCCCGACGAACACATAAAATTCTACCGAGAACTGAAACTCTTCTATGAAGACGAGCATCACTTCTTTGTTCATGCTGGGGTGCCCGAAATTCCGCTAGACACAATTGATGAGACAACGCACGGCAAGAAGATGTTGTGGATTCGCGGTTCTTTTCTAACCAGTACATACGACTGGGGCAAGGTGATCGTTCACGGACACACGCCGGTTCCCGAGGTCGAAATTCGCCGCAACCGCATCAACGTCGACACCGGCTGAGTGTTTATGCGATCGCTCTCTGCAGTGGCTCTTCCAGGACAACAGGTGTTCAGCGTACCCAGACAGCTTATAATTAAGCCTGTGTACTTGCGAGATACCGCATCTCGGCGTGTTGCGATTCGTTTTCAAGGAGTACTTCCGGTGTTCGTAGACGACGGAGAAGACGAGCAGCACTTTGAAACGCTCGACTACAGCGAAGCAGGCTTGTACATGCGTGAGCTTGAGAGTGGCGACGAATCCAAACTCAAAGAGGGGCAAGAGATTGTCGGACATCTCGGACAGCGAGACTCCTCGGGCAGCGTAGGCTTTGCCGGCAAGATCGTCCGGGTTCACGACAAGGAGAGCGGTTTTCACTATGCCGTCCAAGTGACCTCAATGACGACCTCCGGAGACGAAGAGGGCTAGCTAGCCCCTTCTGGCCGATGAGCGCATCGCATCGCTTGGCTGTGTAACAAAAACAAACCGGACAGATCGATGGTAGCTACCAGTGGTAGTAGTATGACTCTCGTGCGACTCGCAACACTTTTCCTGTCCCTTTTCTTGGTGCCGGCCTGTGGCTCCGCCAAACCGATGCCCGATACTCCAGTGTTGGAACCGCAGCCGGCAACCCTCGATTCCTCCGCAACAAAGGCAAGCGAGTCCACCGCTAGCGTAGCTGCGCTGCCTGATAAGGTTGTGCGCTACGACGACGAAACCGAAGCGGCACTAGCCCCCTTGCTTGCCGATGCGAAGGCAACGTACCCGGAGGCCCGGGCGCGGTATCTTGCGGGCTTGCCGGGCAAACACGTCTTTATGTTGGTCACTCGTCTTACGGACGAAAGTGGCAAATGGGAACAAGTCTTTATTCGAGTTACATCGGTCCACAATGGTTTGGTGAAAGGGACAATCGCGAACGAGATCAATAGTGTCGAAGGCTATGCCCACGGCGATAGCGTGGAATTCGCAGAAACCAGGATACGAGACTGGGTTATCGTGCGGTCGGACGGCAGTGAAGAGGGGAACCGCGTTGGTCGCTTTCTCGACTACTGGCGCAGTGGTGAATTCTTTGGTGCCTTGTTTGCCGTCACTCGGAGTTCTGCCAACGAAGTCTCCGTTCGCTATATGCACATGCTTGATCGACACAAGAAGGGCGCCCAGGCCCACTTCGACCCGCCCTCGGTCTTCTTAAGCGCCGCCCTAAAAGAGTTGCGAGCTCGAAGCTGGAAGGATGCTGAGCCGGACAAAGAGTTTTATACTTATTTGCTGTACTGGCCGCTAGAACCCACGAACCTCAATCGAGAGCCCTAAGGTCTAGGGCGCGATGCACAGGTCGCCTGCGCCGTAGCCAATGCAAATGTCGTAGTCATTGAATGCGCCATCGAAACCATTGACCACGATGAAGTAATCGCAAGGCGCGCAGCCTTCGCAGTCGATAGGTAGGCTGCAGGTGTCCGGTGGCTGCCACGTGAAATACTCGTTGGAGGTACTGCTCTGGCCATTGCTGTTGCAATCGGACGGGTCGGCAGCCGTGCATTGGGTGAGCAGGGTGCCAGTGCTGTCGTAGAGCAGGACGTCCAAGTCATCCGCTAACACACTCTGTGTAAAGTCGAGGCGTACCGAGAGGTGATTCAAATTGTTGAAAGCAGAAACTAAATACCAGTCTTGGTCAGCTTCGCAGATGGTATTGTTGCTCGCGGTGAACTCAGTTGCTCCCAATCCACCGAAGTCCGGGATTCGAGCCTGTACGGCGTTGTCGTCATCTTCGAAGATATCATCGTCGCAGCTTGATACTTCGCACAATGAGTCAAAACTCGTGTACTCCAAGGTGTAGGAGTTGCCAGGATCTTGCCCGCTAAAGAAGAGGTTGGAATAGACTCGCAGAGAGTAGGTTCCCGGAGTGAGACAGCGAGAGATGGAATCGGAAGATCCGAAGTCTTCTGAGGCGGCGATGAGATTTCCCGTACTATCGAGCAGCCGCAAATCGAGATTAGGAGTCTGGTCTCCGTTGATTTGCAGCGTTACGTCTGCGTCTTCGGTGACCGTGAAGGTGAACCAGTCCTCGTCCGCTGCATGCAGCTCTACTGGGCACAATCGAAGATCGGCTTGTACGCCAGGCTCGATCGTGAAGGCTTGGGTGATGCCATCGTTGTCCTCAAGTACGTCGTCCTGGCATTGGAGTTCTTCGCAGGTTCCACTCATTGGTTGACACTGCTTTGCCCGCGCGCCATTGAGAGAATCCACCTCGGGGCCGCAAAAGTAGTCGCTCGGACACTCATCATCGGTAGCGCAACTGCTGAAGCATACTCCGGTTTGCGCTCCGCCTGTGGAGATGCAGAGGTCATCCTCGGTGCCGCATTGTTGATCATCAGTACAACTGGCACACAAGGGTAGGCCGCCCAATCCTCCGGGGTGAGTGACCTCCAGCCCAAATACCTCGGTTGTGGTGTGGTCACAGCTGCCCATGCGGTCATCGTTGTCGTCAGCGACAATGGCGTAGTAGAGATTGCCGGTGTCTCCAGATTGGCCGCCAGCGACCGGATTTGGCAACTGCGCAGTCCAAACTCCATCCAAGATGGTGCCGCTCGCAAGTTCCATGGGAAGGTTAATCAGTGCGCCCAGTGCCGGGGTGTCGCCAATGGGCATGTTGGAATAGTAGAGGTTTACCGCACCTTTGATTCCCTGGTCATCTTGCACTTGCGCTGAGATTTCAATCCCGGTGCTCGTGCTTTGATTGGATATCTGATGAACGATAACCGGCGCCTGTCCGGGGCAGTTGTTAACACTGGAGTCGCGCAAGATGATTTGGTAGTTCTTTAGCGTAAGCGGGTTCTGAGAGTCATCTGCGCCTATGGTGAGCAAGTAGCGGTCTTGGGCGTTGCTCTGGGCCTTCGTTGGGCACCAGCTCCACTGGCCGATGAGTCCACCGTCTTGGCTGAGAGTCGCACCAGGAATTTTGGGTTCCTGCTCAGTGAGAATGACCTCTGCCGAGTCTTGGTCTTCGATGACAATCTCGATGTCAATGCAATCTTCGGACGCTAGATCGATAGAAGTTCCAGCGCCAAGAGGGCGTCTAAAAATGGGGCGGCTGTCTTGTCCGATGGCCGAGCGAACTTCGATTGTGACAGTTTGAGAGCTGGAACCCTCGGCATCGCTAGCGTGAAAGTCGAAAGTCCAGGTCCCAATGTCAGTAGCTGCTGGAGTCCAGGTGAAGAGCGCGCTTTGAGCGCTGCGAGTCCGCATGTTGACCCGGCCGGGAACGATGTCCGCACTGGTTGTGTAGCTAAAGTTTATCTTCTTGCCGCTCATATTCGTGGCGTTGACTTCAACTACCAGCTCTCGTCCGACTGCCGCCACTTGGTCGGCGACTGGAGATAGCTGTGGTCCCTCAGAAGAGCAGGCAGCCCCAAGCGAGACACACAGTGCCACCAGCCAAGGTAGAAACAGCCAAGGTAGAAACAGCCAAGATAGAAAGGCGAAGGCTCTGGCACGGGGAAATGGAATGATGGAAGGCACTGGTATAGCTCTTAGGACTCAGGGGAAAAGAATCAAGCAAGTTAAGTGCCAGGAGTCGCGACACTCGATGCCATTACTTGCCTGTAATATCAGCCTCTTGGGCGAATAGTGCTTGTGCGCACTGGCAACAAGAGTCGCCAGCATTCGAGGTTAGTTGTCGACCTCGCATGCCCCGGCGTTGCAGGTCAGATAATCCCAGGGCTGTCCTTGATCGAGATTGGATGAGATTTGGTTCACGCCGCACTCAAGGCCGCTGCAGTCTGGATGGCAGAAGTTATTGGCGAAGGGCACCGTACAGCGAAATCCTGAGCCATGGGCTGTTACACACTGGGCGTCGCTGGAACAGGAAACCGTACACACACTCTCGGCAGCATTTTCCTGGAATAGAAGAACGGAGCACTGTCCGCTTGAGCAGTCGTCGCCGCTGTCGCAGGGGGTGCCAATCGCGCGCACGCCGTTGCCAGCAATGGCAGAGCACGCGCCAGTTCCGGGATTGCAATCGCCACGGAAGACTTGCGTCTTGAACTCGTCGTCACAGTCCGAATTGTTCTGACATCCAGCGCCGGGGATACGGGTTGCTGCGATGGTATAGGGGTGAGCTGCTATCACGCTTCCACTGCTGAAATATTGAACTTCGATGAAGTAGCTTCCGGCTGGCAAGTAGCTCAGGGTGACGCGTTCAGGATTACTCCAGAGGGTAAAGCCGAGTGACACGCCCGCAGCGTCGAAGACCTGTACGTCCAAATCTGCGGCATTGGCGCCATCAAAGCTCACCAGTACATCGAGGCCCTCGCCGGCGCTGACGTCAATCTTGTAGAAGTCGGACTCGGAGTTGGGAACGTTGCAAATGTTGGCGTTCACTATCGTGCCCGAGCTAAGAGTCGTGGCGGTCGTGGGTCCGTCGTTCTCTTCGCTGGCGTCATCACCAGTGCAGTCCGAAGAACTTACAGAGCAGAGGCGGGTCGCAGCGCACACAGGCAATGCTGGATTACTACAATCGAAGCTGGTTTCACATTCTGGGACTGAAGCGCTTAGCGTGTACGGGATCGCGATTTTCAGCGGATTGCCGGCGGATTCAAATTTAGTGACTGCTAGGTAGTACTTGCCTGGAGCGATTCCATCGACAGAAATTGCCTCGGGCTGCGAGCGGATTGAGCTATCGACGACCGATCCATCTTCGCGTAGGAGCACGAGATCGATGTCGCCTGAGCCAGCAGCCCAGGCTACAGAAAACACTCGTTTTGCATTGGCGGGAAGGGTAATTTCAAAGAAGTCGACCTCGCTCAGTGGTGCACTGCAGATATTCTGGCTGACGATCGTTGGGGTTCCCAGGCCAGGGTCAGCCAAGGTGGCAGCGCCAAGTGGGCCATCATCGCCGGGCTCTGGTGGGGAAGGGTCATCACCTGTGCATTCGTCCCAGCCCGTGACGCAGGCGTGACTGTCCTGATCGCAGGCCGGCTTGGCCGAATTCGAACACTGAAAGCTGTTGACGCATTCGACACAGCCAAAGTCGAAACAAAAAGGAGCTGTCGAGTCACATTCGCTTGGGGCGAGGCAGGTCGCCCGGACAACAGAGAGGCTGTAGTTGCCACTTTGAACCGGGTCGTTGCCAAAGTGGTCAATGACGAGATAGGCAGTGTCGCTGTCCGCGGTGAACTCAGATGCCTCGCGTCTGGCTTCTTGATCGACAAAGAGCTTGCAAGCGCCGACTACCGAATCGGCACAGCCGGCGGTCAGGTAGAACGAGAGGTCGTCGTCACTGTTGAGAATAATTCCGTATCGTTCCCCGACAGTGAGCCCGGAGAGTTTGATAACCTCATCTTCGCCCTCTTGGGCGTAGAAACTACGCTCGTCAGAGCACGATCCTTCGGCAACACTATGATCATCGCCTGCTCCAAGTAGGTTGCCGCTGTAGGTGGCGGGATAGCTGGTGGCGGTGAAGACCGGAGAGTCGTATTCGGCGCACGGGCCGGTCACGTTGGCGTCAGGTACCGGATCAATTTTCTTCTCATCAGAGCTACACGCGAGAAGCAGGGCGCTAAATACGATT
>JAESTW010000003.1 GCA_016763395.1 Kofleriaceae bacterium | reverse complement strand
GCGGCCGAGGCATGGGCCGATCTAGCCCGAGAGTACGAGTCGGCGGAGGCCCAGCAGGGCGCTTGGCACCTTGCGATTTTCAACGCGCGTATAGCCGGCAATTTGCCCAAAGCTGCCGAGTACGCGTCAGAAGGGGCCAGCCTGTGCCGAGACAACACTCTGAAGTTTCAGCTATTCCTATCGGCGCACATTGACCGCCCGCCTTCACCGGATGAGGTTCAATCCGAGTTCTCGGACGTCAACGACGCCGGGGTACGAAGCGCAGATTTCCGCTGGTCGGCAGCGCTCATTGCGACCGACTGGACCGTAGCGGCAGAGGCCCTAGAGTCTTTGGCCGAAAGTAGTGCAGATCTCGGCGTTCGTGATCGTTCGTTGTACAGGGCTGCGTTTATTCGCCTCAACAAAGGGGTCGGCAGTGATGTTGCAGAACAATCCCTAGGTGTTATTCGCACGCGTCACGAGGAGTTCTGTGATCTTTTGCAGAAGTCGCCGTCAATATCGAAAGTTTCTCGAGGCAGGGCGCCAGTTCTTCGGCAAGAAGATAGCGACCTGAGTGTCGAGATACGACGCGCTGACGTACTTGTTGGTGAAGGCGATTCCCAGGCTGCAGCGAATCTGCTAGAGCAGCTGGCACAGCAGTATCCCAACGATGCTCTGGTGAAATACGAATTTGAACGGGCATGTTGGCTCGCGAAAGCGAGTGCACAGCTTTCAGCCGCCCTTATGGGGCAGTTGCGAGTCGCAGAAAAGGCAAGTGATATGCCTGCCAAGGCTGCGCTCTGCGAGAAGCTTGCTCGGGTCGATTTTGAGCTCCGAGACGATGCAGAGTCGGCAATGATGTTCTGGGAAACGGCAGCAAATGCGGATCCACTGAACTTGGGGTATCAGCGAACCTTGGAACGAGAGTATCTGGGCGCAGTGGGGAAAGAGCCACAGTGGGCGAAGATGCAGCAGATCCTGGGGCGTATCGCCGAACAAACGCCAGACGGAAATGAGAAGAGTTACTACTACGGTCAGCAGGCGCTCCTAGCCCAGGTTTCGGGACAGGGCGAAGCGGCAATTCCAGCACTTCGAAGTGCTCTGGCTGCAAACCCAGTATACCGCCCTGCGCTATTCTCCTTGGAGAGTTCATTGCGACGTGCTCCCGCTACCACCGAACTGGCCGAAGTTGAGTCTAGTGTCGCCAGCTACTTTAAGAAAGATTCGTTGGCACGAGCTGCGTTCCTGGTGCGCTCGGGTAAAACCTGGCTCGAGCTAGATGACCCAGCACATGCCCTGAGGAAGTTTCAAGGGGCAGTGAGCAGTGCTGCCGGCTTCCGTCCAGCCTTTCATGCGTGGAGGGAAATGGCTCTCGACCGAGAACTTTGGGGCGATTTGGCAGCGGTATTTGCCGCGGAGTCCCAGGCGACGTCCGGAGAACAGAAAATCCATTTGTGTCATTTGGTAGGCGTCGTGTTTATGGACAAGGACGACAACCCGGACGAGGCCAAATCGGCGTTTCGACGAGTTCTAACCCTCGCGCCACAGCACCGAGATGCGTTTGTCCGACTTCGCCTATTGTTAACCGAGGATGAGGAGTTCGCTGAACTCGCAGCCTTGGCAGTATCGCGAATCGAGTCTATTTCCGCAGGCATGGCGAGTGCTCGCGTAGCAGAGAAATGTGAGCTTCACCATCTGGTTGCAACGTTGAACGCAACCAAACTGGCCGATGACGAGACTGCGTTGGCACACTTTCGCGCGATCTTGGAGCATCGTCCTAACGATCGGGAGGCGGTTAGCGGTGTAGCTGATCTGACTCTGAAACTCGAACTTTGGTCGGATGCGGCATCCGCGCTTATGCTTCGTGTCCGGATGGAAACCGATTCAGATGAACTGAAAACGATGTATCACCAGCTAGGTACGATTTACTCGGAGCACCTGCCGGAAGTAAAATGGGCCCTTCGTTCTTATGAGCGAGTGATCGCCATCGACCCCGGGGACAGTGTCGCGTTGCGGGCAATATCAAAGCTGGGTATGGAGAGCGGTGACTACCAGATCGCCTTGGGCGCATGCGAAAAGTTAATTGCGCAAAATCCAGATCGGGCAGAGAAGATCGCGACTCTGCACCGAATTGCGCGAATCTTCGTAGATGGCTTTCAGAACGTTACCCAGGCGGAACGAGCACTGCGAGCCGCTTTAGATGTTGACCCTAGTAGTGAGATCGCTCGGTCTACGATTGTCTCGTTCTTCATGGGACGTAATGATCCGCGCAGTGCACGCATTCACATCGACACAGTTGTCCGAGCAATGCACAATCGCTTGGCGAAAACTCACAAAGACGCCGAGGCGTACCGGACATTGGTCCACTCCCTGGAGGCGCGTGCGAAGTGTGGTTCTACGGAGAGCGAATCCGTTGCTATTTCTGCCGCAAGAGTCAGTGTACTCTTAGGAGAATCAGACAGCGAAATTGTACGGATAGCACAGCGACCGGCCTTGCCCGCAGCCCGAGCCTTGGCAAGTGGCGCTCACGACGACATGCTCTGGGCTGGTAGCCGGAAGGCATCATTGCGATCGATCTTCCGTCTGGTTGGGGATAGACTTAGTAAGACAGTCGGCATAGATCTTAAGAGCCTCGGTGTCGGACGGTCAGACCGTCTCCGCAAAGGTGGGGACCTCAGCGTGGCTGTCGTCACCGAACTTTGTGAAACGATGGGCGCGGAGGTGCCGGATTTGTACGTGGCACGAGATCGCGGCACGACACTGGGAATGGTTCCCGGACGTCCTGCGGCGCTAGTGTTAGGCAAGGAACTCATCTCCATCAAACGCCCGGACGAATTACGCTTCCTAGTCGGCCGATCCATGGTTCTTGCTAGAGCCGGTCTTGCGGCGCCGCTCGGCTTGGGGAAAGCCGATTTTGGCGCTCTGTTGGTCGCACTTCTCCGGTATTTTGTCAGTGACTTCTCGCCTGAGGGAATCGACGAGAAACGGGCCGTCGACTTCCATCACAGATTGCGTAAGTTAATGTCTCCGGCGGTTATGCTGGAACTTCAGCCCTATGCGATGGGGCTAACCGGAAGTGACTTTAATCTCAATAGTATCTGGCAGGAGACGCACGAGGTAGCCAACCGAGCGGGGCTTCTCTGTACGGGCAATATCGGCGCAGCGGTTGAGGTGTTGATGCGCACCAACAAACAAGACACTGTCGAGGATGCGATGCAAGACCCCGAGATATCGAGTCTAGTTCGCTTCTCAATCTCGTTGGATTACGGCGCGTACTGGGCAGCGATTTCTGCAACGGAGAGTTAAGCTCCAGTAACAAGTACGATCGTCGCTAGTTCCGCATTTTTCTCGCACGGGCTGGCGCCCTGCGGGGTAGGATGGCACCAAGCCTCATGCGAACTTCTTGGTATTCCATCAGTCCTATATTGCTATTGATCGCCCTAGCAGCGTGTGGGCCTTCGAGTTCTGCTCCCGTACTCCAGCAAGTGAACGATCAGCTTGTTGCTGTGAATCAAGAGTTGGTAATTCCCCTTAGTGCGTCCGATGAAGACGGCGATGAAATATTCTACTCCTTCTCGTCCTCGGTGCCTGAAATATATTCGAGGGCAACCCTCAATCGCCTCCCGGTTGGCACCAGCGAATTTAGATGGACACCAGAAGCTCGAGATGTTGGTACTTGGTTTTTCGACTTCGAGGCCTCCGATGGTCAGGGCTCGGACACGATTACGATTCAGATTGAAGTTCGCTCTGCAGTTGGGGGCAACTCGGCACCCAAGTTCATTCATCCACAGGGTAGTGGTACCACTCTAGATCTAGAGGTGTCTCAGTGCATTGCACTCCAAGTCGAGGTTAGCGATTCTGATTCCAGCATGGTCACACTAGCCCAGGCGGTGCCGCGTATCGAAGGGGCGACTCTTGACAATATCAGCGGCCACGAAGCGACCTGGAATTGGTGTCCGAGTGAAGCGCAGATTGCAGCGGACGACCGTTACACTCTGCTTCTCAGCGCGGATGACGGCGACAACCCGGTGACCCTACACCCCTATTTAGTGGTGTTGCGCAGTCCTCTGAAACCCAACTGTCCGGGCGACCCTCCGGTGATTACGCATAGCGCTGAAGACATCAGTAGCCTAACTGGCCTGCGTGTCGAGGCAACGATTACCGACGATGTCGGACTCAAGAAAGAACCGCTGCTCTATTACAGTAGCGCCCAGCCGAGTGTTCCGCCCGATTTTAGCCAGATGATCCAACTGACGATGGAGGAGGTTGGCGATAGCTCACTGTGGTTCGCTGACGTGCCCAACCCGGTTGTCGGACAGGCGGTTGGAAGCACAGCGGACATCTACTACATCATGGTTGCCGACGACGATGATGATGCTATGGGCGACTGCGATCACCGTATTTCCGCGCCTGTGACGGGAAGCTTCAAGATGACCGTGACAAATCCTAGCGGCATGGGAGGGGCAGCCCTGTGCGAGAGTTGCACTGCGGACGTGCAGTGCGGAGAGAGTGGCGACCTCTGTGTCGTGGTCGGAAGTAGCTCTAGTTCTTTTTGCTTAGAAGATTGCAGTGCCACGACCTGTCCAGATGATTACGAGTGTTCTGCAACTCCAGTGGCCTCTGTGGATGGTGCGACGGGGCGGCAGTGTATTCCAGTTTCACAAGACTGTTCAGACCCCTCGGGCACACTGTGCGCCGACGACGCCGCCGAGAATAACGATAGTCGCCTCGAGGCAGAAACAAACCCAGTTTTAGCCGCAGACACGGCGCATATGTTTGTTAGCTGTCCGGCATTGTCGGGCGTGGGTGATGACGAGGACTTCTATCAAATTGTCATCGCCGAGGAAGCCCTGGTTGACGTATCGCTCATTGGAGCCTCGGTTAGCGACCTCGATCTCGCACTTCAAAGTGATACCGGCGGCGTTGTGCAGTCCAGCGTCAGCTTGCAATCTGCGGAGATGGTTTCAGCGTGTCTACAACCGGGGACCTACTACCTTCGCGTGTACGCATTTTCCCCAGAAGAAAACCCCTATACTCTCTCGTACACAGTCACGCCACAGAGCTGCAGTATCCTCTCTTGCCAAGACGACGTGAACGAAGACGACGACGATGCCGCCAGCGCGCAGGTGCCCGATCTGTCCCAGGGGCCGGTCACTCTTGCCAGCCAGGAAATTTGCGACGGAGATGCCGATTGGTACGCGATTCCCTTAACCGCAATGCAACTGGTCAGTGTGGATCTCACCTTTGCGGCACAGAGCAACGGAGACCTGGACGTGCATTTCTACTCGCCAGCCAGCGTCGACCTCACGCCATGCTCTCCCACCACAGTCAACAGCTGTGACGCCACCAATGGACAGAGCGCAACAGCAAACGAGACTGCCATCTTTGAAGCGACTTCTGCCGGCACCTACTTCGTTGTCATTCAGGGCTTCGACGATGACGAGAATTCGTACACAATACGACTCGAGACTGACTGATTTTTATGCACCGGCAATTCTATCGTCTGGCGCTAGCACTGCTCGTGGCTACCTTGGTTGCGTCATGCGGGGAAGATGCGCCAGCACGCGATCCTTGGTTGTCCGAGCTACGCCTCAATTCCATCCAGCCCGCACTCGTGTTGCCGGGCACTCACATTCAGCTGGAGGGAACCCACTTCGTTGACGATACTCTGGGCAAAGCCAGCCTGCGGTTGCGCGGCACCCTTGGCGACGAAGCAGTGAGTCTTAGCCTGCCAGGGCTTCGTTTCGTCGATTTTGAGCACTATGATTTCATTCTCGATAGTGCCGCAACAGCAGACTGGCCACTATTGCAGGGTGTGTTTAAAGGGGTTGTCTGGGTCGAAATTACGGCCAACGACTCTCTTGTCTACAAAAGCGCCGAACTGAGTACAGAATTTGAGCTACGAGATTCTCTCAATCCAACGTTGGGCACAGGAGATAGCGGCGCCATTGTCTACGTTAACGACCAAATTCCAGTTGCAGGCACGGGCTTCTTGCTCAATCCAAGTGAAGGACAAACCTTTGCGATGCTCACCGGTTGTTTCCGTCTGCGCGGCAATGCCAGTTGCGATCCGATTCCCGCAACCGAAGTTGAATTGCTGAACACAGAGTCAGATCGCACGACAGCCAGCTTCCCATTTGCACCGGCTATTGCGGGCATTTCCAGCGGTGTATTTGAGGGCATGCTCAGTCTGAAAAATGTGCATCAGGACGGAGGAGAGTCCACCAGCGAGGAGATTGCTGTTAGCTATGATCTTCTTCCGCCAGCACTGATTTCGGTTTCTCCCTCCGATGTTTCTCTCGGCAAGTTCGTTGATTTTGTCGGTGGCGGGTTCGTGACGGGCGACGTGGATGGAGGCACGGAGCTTCTTATTCGCGGCGTGTTCTTGCCGACTGGAGCCAAAGATGGAATCTCGGTAGATCTTGTCCTGATTCCCGCCTTTGTTGATGGAAGGACTGTCCGGTACGTGCTCAACGAAGACGATGAGCTTGGTCGCAGGCTCGGTTCTCGACAGGTTACCGGACAGTTCGACGGCGATCTGCGGGTTCGAGTGACCTACAAAGGGCAAGAAGAAATGAGCGATGCATCTCCTTTTGGCTTCGATCTGCAGCCAATCAAGCAGGTCGTCTACCTCAATTTCCTGCCCGATTACGTCAACTCCCTACGGCATTTTGGACTGCGGGCGGTCGACTCACAGATTCGGCAACGGGTGGCAGCAGTGGTGGCTCGAGACTACGCTGGCATAAACCTAGAAGTCCGAATTGAAGAGCCTGCCGACTTTGCGCTTTTCTCTATCGTTGACATTCTAGGGCAGGACATCAATGGTCTCGGACTGCTAGGCTACGACAATACCAGTGGCAAGGACGTGGACAACCTCCGCCTCTTTGACCATATCGGTGGAGTTAACGCACTCACGCAACAAGACGGCTACCCAGGCTTTGGTGGCGTGTTCATTGAGTCCCTCTTTGCCTTCTCGCAGCATCCCGAGGGCAGGGCGACGCAAATCGGAGAGGGCGAGCCGAGTTTCGACCAGATCTTCGACACATTTCGATCGGATGTTGGAGGAACTCCTCTGAGCTCGACGGATTTTAGTGCCGGCGGAGTAGCTGTACCGACGACAGCCCCTATGTGTCCGGGCACTGACCGAATCACGCAGGCGGCGTGCGCGATTTGGGTGATAGGGAACATGATCGGAACTACGGTTAGTCACGAAATTGGTCATTCCCTCGGTCTAGCCAATCCCAATTCACCTGCATCATTTCACAACGGAGCCGACGGCCCCAATCGCCTTATGGACAGTGGCAGCAACCGGCCGTTCTTGGAGAGGGCGCAGCTCCAAGGCCAAGGCCCCGGGCGCTTCTGCCTCGAAGCATACGAATATCTTAGGGAGATCCTGCCGACCTCTGAACCCTCGGACATCGATACGCGCGCGAACTGCTTCTAGAGGCCGACTGTCCTAGTAGCAGATCGTCTGCATCTCAAGAGAATGTATCGTGGGAATAGCTCCCGGGAGCACCTACTTTGTGCAAACGCGAAAAATGATATCTGTCGAATTATTGGCGCCCTTTTGGATGATTGGTGCACCGCATTGCTCGATGCCTTCTCCGAGGTTTGCGTCGATAACTTCGACTGACAGAACTTCAATGCCATCGGTTTGATTGTCTACGGTAATTGTCTGAGGCGTATACGATTGAACCACAGAAGACTGCGAATGGCACTGGCCTTGCTGGGCTCGCAGAATAAAGGCGGAGCTTGCCACTGCAAAAAACATCGCCGCGGACGCCACCAACATGACGCCAACGCCCGTATTGTGGGGAGCTGGGCTGAGCACTTCCTTTCGCAAATTTGCTCCAGGTAGACTTCCTATGCCAGAAGACGGGTCCGACGAAGACGAATCCAAGGACAAAGTGTGCGTTCCATCATGATCTACCGGCATGCTTTCTATTGTAGCAGAATCAAGATGATTTCGGGTGCCTTTCTTCCGGGCATGGATCGTTCGCCTATCTCATCCGTTACACCCAATTATGGATCTATCGCGCCAGCAACACTCGTACTTGCCCAACACTGGTAGCACGGTGATACAATGCCGGGAATGACCGGGAGCGCAGACGGAGCGGCGGATTCACTCATAGGGACGCTAGTGGCAGATCGCTACATGGTGGAGGCCCACCTGGATGAAGGTGGCATGGGGTCGGTCTATAGGGCACGTCACGTAACCCTAGACAAGCTGGTTGCACTCAAGGTGCTCCACGCAGAATTCTCCCGCAAGGAGGACTTTGTCCGGCGGTTTTTGTTGGAGGCCAAAGCCGCCTCTCGAATTCGCAACCAGCACGTAATCGACATCACGGACTTCGGCACAACCGACGAAGGCTACGTGTTTTTCTCAATGGAGTTTTTGGCTGGCAAAGACCTCCACAGTCTCTTGGGGACCACTCTTGCAGACGGCGGACTATTGCCGTGGGACCGGGCGTGCGGGATTTTTCTGCAAATTTGCGAGG
>JAESTW010000041.1 GCA_016763395.1 Kofleriaceae bacterium | reverse complement strand
GCGGCAGCCATCACCTCATTGTAGCCGCGGTGGCACAAGACAGCGAGTCAGGTCTGACCGTCGGCCAACGTTACAATTGCGTCGGCCCATCCCTGCCCGGCGGCGGTGATGCCCTACTACTATGAGAACGCTGACTACAACTTTGAGGAACCAGTACTCATTCGGGCTGGAAGGCTTTGAGTGGACCTGTAACTACCAAAACACAACAGATTCAGTCCTGCGGTTTGGAATCAAGGCTACCGATGAGATGTGCATTCTCTTCGGACAAATCTACGATCCAGTAACTCTGATGCCGGCCAACCAGCGCTGCAACTAGTGCTCCAATCCAGTGTGGCGTGACGAATAGCTCTGTGGTTTATCGTAGCTCGTCTTCAAGAAAGTCTTCAATGCAAGCGATCTCAACAGCTGTGAGCGCAGTGCCTCCAAGGGGCATCGTCTGTCCGCAAGTGGGAGTCGCCCCAAGTTTATTAAGAAGAAGGCTGGCCCTTGGGTTGGCAGAGTCAATGATCACTAACTCCCCACAGGAACTTGCTTGCTCAGCAAGTCGTCCGACAATGTCCGAAGATTGCAAATCAACACCAGCAGCGCCACCCATACTGCTGTGACAACCAACCGTGCCACAGGTTGTTTCAAGGAGCGTTAGGGTGTCCGCGCAGGTATGATTCTTCGCGGCACGATACTCTTCGGGATTGTCAAATTCCCCCGCGCAACCGGTTAGCAAGAGTAGTGCTACCGCTATGGGGCCAACAGTTTTTTTCATCGCTCGTACCGTAATCCTAGTGTGCCAGTAATATACCGATCGATAGCCCCAGCGGCGATTTTGTCATCACCTGGCTCCGGACCTAAGTCAAAGCCTTGCTGTACTACCGAGGTTGCCATGTAAACCGCGACAACAGAACTTAGCGAGTAGTCAACCCCAAGCCTTGCATAGCCACCATTTGCTGTGCTGTTTGGAAACCAATCAGCACCCGATATCGCGCCAGAGTCTAAAATGAGGTTGTAACCACCTTGTACGGATACTCCGATGGGGCCAAAGCGTGGACTGCGCATGCTGGCACCCGCAAAGAGTTGTTCGTACTCAACATTCGGGATCTCTGGCCGTCGCATTCCCTCGGCATTATCGTCAACTTGGAACGACCGGACACCATAGCCTGTGTGAACTCCAACAGCCCAGCCTCCCAAAGCAAAACGCCCCTGAAGCGAAAGATTCCACGCAAATGCGCGTGTAGGAAAACTCGCATCGTTGGTCCCTGTGGAGTCGAGCCCCAGCGGGGCCTCATATTCGACCCCGATACCAAGGTGTTGGAAAAAATTTCCCAACCCAAGTTCCTTGCTCGGAAACCACTTGGTTTGCATTTGGAACACAGGTGCAGCCGGTACTTCGTAGCCGTTAATTTGCGAAAATAGATCTTCTCGAAATGAAAGGCTTCTATGAAAAACACCCACGCCAAAGGTCATTGTCAGGCTGGACTGCACCGAATCCTCGGACACTTTTTCTGTGGATGACTGGACCTCTATCATCTTGGGAGATGGCTTGGGAGACCGCTTGTCATCCTCACCAAGGTCGTTCTCGCCCTCGCCGTTGCTCTCAGCTACCTTCGTAGGCTCATCCGTTGCCCATGTCGGTGTGCCCTTGGCAGATTCCGAGATATCGCCGGTATCTTCAATCTCGGTGTCCGGGGGCACGCTTTCATTGGATGTTGCCAATTTAAGAGATGTTCCAAGCTTTGCCCACAGTTTTTTGCGAATCGCTCTCGCCAGTTTTCGTTCATTTTTCGCGTGAAGAACGAGTTTCTCGACTGTCCCGTCTGCCGTAACAACCTCAAGCACGATCCGCAGACGCCTTCCATGCTTGTCAATTGTTCCACGTAGACGGACGTCAGACACACCGATTTCAAGGCCCGATTTCTCAATGGCGGAACTCACCGCCTTTTTGGCAGCTCCGCTACCCCCTGTGATATCGACTTGTATCGGAGAAGCGTATACAAAAGCGTGCCAGCTAAGAACAATACTTAGTGGCGCGCTGAGTAGAAGCGCGCGAAACGCAATAGGAACTCGCATATCAGATGGATATCAAGTTTGACGGTTCAATACTATTATGAACACCCACTAATAAAGCTCCTCAAGTCGTCCGCGCAGGTTGATGCGCTCGCCTGTTCCTGAATTAGCGTGGTATCCAAAGACTTCTTGTAGGCCCATGTCTTCCATTGGAAGCCCCATGGCCTGTGCAAGAGACACAAGCAGATGGTTGTGCGGCTTACCCACAAACCCCATTCCGTTGAGGCCCGGATTCGGAAGGTTGCGAGGGAATCGAACATAGCGACCATTGCGGAAACTTCCGCCGAATCCACCTAGCATGATGACAGGCCACTGGTCGTGTCCATGACTTCCATGACTAATCTCATCCATCATCACGATCAGGGTGTTATCAAACATCGTTTGCCCATCTCCATCAGGGACTTCCCTGAGCTTATTGGCAAGGCGCACCATCATCTCGACATGGTGCCGATTCTTATTGGCGATAACCGGAGAAGCATCTAGGTATTTATCGTAGTTTGCTTGCGAGACCCTCTCGTCTACACCAAACCAGCGATCAGTAGGATTGGTTCCATGGGAGTACCATTCGTGGAAATCGAGATTGCCGGCGCCATATGCTACATCCCGAAAACCGCCATTCGCCCACTGAATACCAGCGACCCGGGTGACATCACATGCCATCGCAGTGACCAGGAGATCTAAGAAATTTTCCACATTGCTATCGTATTGCTCGAAGGAGGTACCATTATCGTCGTAACCACCGAGAGATGATGCGGAACAAGACCCGCCGCTCAGTTGATCGAGACGCTGTTGGACGTCGGAGAGAATATCTTTGTGCAGTGCGAGTTTATTGCGATCGTCACGGCTCAATTGTGGATAACTATGGGCGTAGCGTGCACTGATGAGATCGAGGACCGAACGTTGTCCGGCGTCGACTGGAGTATCCTCTCCTTCTCCACCCGGGAACAAGCGATTGAAAAGGATTCGCGGGTCGGTCGGCCCAATCGCTTCAACCAATTCGCCTTGCTGCGTGTGATCCCAGAAGAAGTTATGGAATCCAATCCCACCCGAATTGCGCCAGTTGGTCATGTTAATGTTTAGGCCAGTAAGATCGGTAAGATTCGGATTTTGCTCCCGCAAGTAACGAGCTATCCGGCGATCGAGTGATGGAGCGCCAGATTTTGCCTTCTGTCCGGTGATGTACTCTGAGGACGGAAAACCAGTGAGGCTGTGGTTATAGCCTTTGGCATGGGCATCACCATAGCGGTCGGCACCAATACTCGCCATAGACAGGCCATCAAGGGCAATGACATGCTCTCTTAGAGGGTAGAGCGGTGCCAATGTGTCGCTCCAAGCATCTAAGGGGAGACTTTGCAGTGGAATATCCCAAGACGCATTGTCCGGGTTATCGCGATAGTCTGGGTGATAGTCACTGCCGAGCAATAGCTCGTCTGGTGCCCCTGGCGGCTTAATGCGAAATGCTGAGGGATTCCACCCAAGCTGGGTCATAAAGAAAATGATGCGCTTGGGCCGTCCAGAATCGCCTGGCGCGGGTCGAGGTGACGCTTTGATGGAGGAGGGCAAAAACAGACTGGCGCCAGCGGCACCCATTCCACCGATGAAGCCTCGCCGAGAAAGCTGGGGGAATTTCTTACGATTGTTATTGCTGTTGCTACTCATGGAGTCACCACCACATCGGTTGTTCGTCGGACATGTACAAGGGTCGAATTGTCCTCAAGATCGGGTTCGAGGTAAGCGATAATTAAGCGTCCTTGGCTGTCTACTGCCAAATCGATGTCCGTAACCGTTTCGTCACTGAGCGTATCGATTGCACCATCGCCAACCGCTTGCCAACGCGCCTCGCTGGCAAGCCATTTTGCAACGTAGAGATTGCGGTTGCCAACGAGCGGGCCCTCTGTCCAAGCGACGATAAGGTCCTCTCCTTGCCGAAGAAGACTGACTTCATGGACAGGTGCCCATGGTTGAGTGTCGACCAGACTACCCATGGCAGCCCAGCGATCATCAGCCCCTGCGAAAACATGCAGATCTCCTTGATCCCGTCCGGCACCAAATACGCCGCCTGCTTCACCGAGGGACAGATCTTCGATGCCTAGTGCACCATCTTCAAGAACTGTCCAGCTGCCATCTTGGCCCATTCTGTGGACCTGTGAAGTGTCACCGTTACTTACCGAGACTACAGCCCGGTTGCTTTGATCCAAGAGTAATTCGGACAACGTGGCGGAAGCGAGCGATACATCCAGACGACTCCCTTGAGGTTGCCACGCCGAACCGCTCCATTGGGAAAGTTCCACTCCCCAGTCTGTATCTGGAACAGGAGTGCTCATATAGCCCATAACAAGGCGATTATCGCTATCATAGGCAAGTTCTGGAGACACACAGTCATGTGTGCGGTCAACTTCCACACCCATAGGAAATTCCCAAGTACCATTGCCATGACGATCGAGGACTCCAGGATTCGGTAAATCATAGAGATATTCTGGATTTTCCCCACTCAGCAGTTTCCACCCACCCGAGCCATCAAACCCGCCGGTTGGGTCCCACTCCGATGCGTAACAATCGTTCCAGTACCGTGGTGGGCCATCTTCTACGTTAAAGCTCGTTCGCGCTTCTTTGTACGAGTACGCGACAATGCGCGCGATACCGCTGGGTGCTTCCAGATCGCGAGACACGGTAGGTGGCCATCCCCAACCAACAAAACGCGGTGGTGCGACAACTCCCGTGCTTCGCATTTCCTCGTCATAGACGTAGGTATAATTCGGATCCACACCGGTGCGAGTTTGGTCCCAGCTTCGCTGCTGATAACTGAGTTTTTCCCACACCGATGCCTCTTCCTGCCAAATAAATGTGTTGACATTGCATTCTCGGCGGCAGGTTGACGCGAGGATCATAAGTTCTTCACCATTGACAGCAATGGCAACGTCGCTAGCGTCGACAAAAGACCCCTCTAGCGTTTCCCATGCTTGATTTGCAACTTCGCGTGTCAAAATACGGGGGACGCTGGTAACGGTCTCACCGTTGATTGTCGCTTCAATGGTTAAAAGGTGTTCGCCAATTGCTGCTGATTCTATTGAGAAATTTCCCAATACGAGCCCAAAGTCATCTCCTGCACCGATGGTAAGCGCGCCAATCTCTATACCGTCTAAGAGTGCCCGTGCGTCACTGGCGACAACTGGTAAACCGCCGTTGTCGTAGGTTCCCACGGCTAGTGTATGGGTTTTGGCAACAACCGAGATCATGGCGGATTGTGTAGTCTCACTGCTCGGTGAAACCCAATTGACGGCAGGGTAGCTGGTGTCGCTAACGACTCGTACCTGAGTGGCCGGACTCTTGTTGTTTAAATAACTCGCGAACACCTTGGCAGTGCCTGGCGCGATCGCTGTGACGACGCCGTCACCGTCTACAGATACAATCCCAGCAGGTTCGGCAGTCCAAGAGATTGCCACTTCGCCATTTTCAACATTGACTCTCTCGGCGAATTCGTTGCGGACTGCCACCTCAACGTCCATAGTTTGTCCGACTTCCAGGCCTACATTCTCCGGTGTTATCCGAACACTTGGTGCTACTAAATTGACGTTCTCTACAACCGCTAGGGTGACGGAATTACTGGTTAGGCCATTGGCCGAGACCTGAATTTCAACTTCGCCCACACTGACAGCGAGCGCAGTTCCATTTTCATCAATGCTGACGATGGAATCGTCAGAACTATTCCATGAATACGTCAGCCCCTCAACGACCGAGTCATCGGCTGAAAGGGCGTTCACGACCAGTACACTGCTCTGTCCGACGGCGACCACTCCGGTGCTTGCGCTCAGTTGCAAGCTTTCAAGATTTGAAGAGTCGGCCCCTGAAGGGGGAACAACATTCCCACTACAGCCGGCTGCTGTCCCTAGAAGACCTATAAGGAGTCCTCTGGCGATCCAAGAAAACCGCATTAGAGTACCTCGGGGACAGCGAAAGTGGCAAAGGTAGGATGTCCGGCAACGATTTCCATGAGTTCGCGGATACTGCCCTCGCCTGCTTCAACTTCGACAATTAACTCATCCAGAAGACAATCAGATTGTTCCATTGGCCCCCCGGAATATGCGTAGCGAACCCATTTTTTGGCGACGCACTTTGCGACGTCCGGGCTCTCGGATAGTTGCTGAGAAAAGTCCTTAGCATCCGAGAATACCCAGGAGTCAAATGATGCTGCGGGATCAATGGTGATTCCATTGTCTTCAACAAGCCGGAAGTTGCCCATGGTATCAAACTGCTCAAAGGCAAAGCCTGCCGGATTGATTCGCGCGAGGCATCCTTGGCAAGTGTCTTCGGCGGTCATGGCAGAGTAGAGTTCCCGATTGCTGAACGGAGCAACCAGGGCGTCGCCAGCGGCTTGTCCGGCTGCTTCTGCATTGGCTGGAGGCGCTCCGAGCTCTGAGCACAAAACTCGCCCTAAGATAAAAACACCGCGAAGAACCGGTGACGCTTTATCTGGATGACCGTGGCTAGCGAGAAAGAGTGGGTGAGTGAGGAAACCCGCACGCTCCGCCTTTTGAAACTCCCCCCAGTCCGCGCCCTCTGGCAGTGTTTCACCAAGCCTGCTGGCAAGTCGTGGGTCCAAGAAAATTCGATCGCTTGAGAACAAGTCAGATACGCTGCCGCCTTCGTCAAACAGAACGTTGTCTACAAATTGGCGTGCACTCTCAATAAGAGAATTCCTTAGATCGTCATCCAAGCCATCTGCGTCATCTTTGGTGGTGCGAAAAATTCTATCGAAATCGAGCCACTGAGAATGAAAGTGGGTGAAGTTAGACCGGGCACGCTCATCCGCCATCATTCGAGCCACCTGAGTCTGGATTCCCTCTTGGGTATCAAGGGACTTGTCCGCGGCGGCAGCGAACAACACTGCATCGGGCATTGTCCCCCAGAGAAAGTACGACAGTCTGTTGGCCATGGAGTAGCCATCCAGCCGAGCCATCGTCCCAGGTGCTGCGTCGGGATTGAGGCTGCGCTCAAAGCGGTACAAAAACTCAGGAGAGGTGAGCAGAAGCTGTATCGTGAGCTGTTGTCTGTCCGAATAAGTAGCATCGGCAGGAGCCTCTACGAAAAAGGCCGCGTAAAAATCAAGCTCATCGCTTGTGAGTGGTCGTCTGAATACCTGCGCTCCCAATTCTGAGAGAAACTCTTGTCCACACCTTTCAATTGCGCCAGCATCACTTCCCTCGCATCCGGGATAGTCTTCTCCAGCAATTGCTTCCGCTGCTATCGACGCACTCAATACAGAATACTGAGCAACCAGCCCTTCAGAGGCTCGAAGACTATTTACATCATTGTCGAACTCGTGTGGGCGCGCGTCTTCTGGAAGACCTAAAACGGGTAATTGGGTATTGGGAAACAAGTCTGCCAACGTGTTGGCGTATTCAAAGTGGCTGAGACGGCGCAATGGGCTCGCGTCGACCACACAGGTATCGATATCGCTCGGACTATCTTCTGGATCGGGGGCTATGACTTTGCCACTACATGCAGCAATAACAAAAGGGACAAGAAGTGTCGTAATTCGGGAAAGCGTTAACAGTTTCTCCACGCCCCAGAGTGTCTCCCCAAAAGGCCCCTGAATCAATCGAAGATTTGGTAAAATTCTTAGATTACAGTAAAATTCCCATGGAACTATTCGTAGACAGCATACAACAGGTGGGACTACTCGCACCTATCACTACTTCTATGTTCCCCGCATTGCGGTCAGATTCAGAGGAAAATCCCCACTACGCTGGGGCCTCCTCTTGCACGCACCTATCAACAGTGTGTGACCCCGATGACGAATCGTTTAGCTCTTGAGGCGAGCGAGCACTGCGTCAAGGTTTTCGCCGATGAGCTCTGGCTCCCCTGAGGGCTCTACCAAGTAGACCTTCGTCGTGGTCGGATCAATGGCTAGATGCGCATAGATGTCATAGCCCATGGGGTCATTGTCCACGTCGCCTGTTAGATTGGCGAAGGGCACGTAGGTAGTGCCTATGGTGCCATCTGCGAACTCACCATTTTCAAGCTGCTTGATGCGGTCGAAGTCGACGAACATTTGACTGGGCATGTAGCTCGTATCATCGATGTAGCGGTGCTGGTACTTCTCGTATTCCTTGGAATCGTAGAACGCAGTAAGTCGTTCGGACAGCGCAATACCTTGGTTGGCCTCAAGAAAGGCTTGTATTGTCGGTGCTACGACTTCCCCGGACTCGGCGGTCTCATCCTGCATGAGACTCGCGGCTTCACCGTAATTGCAGTTTTCAAACACGGTGCGATAGCCATTATCATTCTCCATGAGCTCTCCCTGGAAATGAAGGTAATAGTCGTCTCCCTCGTTCTCTACAAAGATACCGAAGGCCCCACGAAGCTCTTCCTCGTCCAATATTAGTGCTGGCACGGTCTGTAGTCCGGCGCGGCGGGCAGCTTCAATCCGGTGTACACCGGTGATGGCGACGTGATGATCACCGCAGTCGACAACTAGCAAACGGCGCCCCGTCCAGCCCTCGTTGCTCATTGAGGCATAAAGCGCGACGATCTTATGTTCGTCCATGACGTTGTGACGGCGCTTGATATCGCCGCTCAGCTCTAGTTCCTCGGTGGTGTCCATTTACCCGGTGTAGTCTATACACAGTGAGTTCGCAACATGGAGAGCTTAGTATACTATGTAGCCGCGGGCAATCTAGCCGCACCTACGCCTTAACTCGGAAGCCAAATGCCAACTCACTACCTTCTATTCGCCGACGACAAATCACACAAGTTCTGGGAAATCAGCTACGGAGACGACGGGAACATCCAGACTCGCTGGGGAAAAGTTGGCACCAATGGACAGGCCAAGACCAAGTCTTTAGCGTCGCTCGAAGATGCCAACAAGGAGGCCGCAAAGCAGATCAAAGGCAAGCTCAAGAAGGGCTACGAAGAACAGGACGGAGAGGCGCCAGCGGCTGCTACGAAAACTACCAAGGCACCAGCGGCGAAGGCAGCAACAGGCTCCAAGAAGCTTCCCAAAGAACTTGTCGAAGCGCTCAAGACACCCTCAACCGTCACACACCTCAGTCTCTCGAAGAGTAAGCTTCGTGAGATACCGATGGAGGTGTTTGAGCTCACCAACCTCGAAGAGCTTGAACTCGATCTCAACGACATCACGGTTCTGCCCAAAGAGATGGCCAAGCTCAAGAAGCTCAAGAAGTTTCATATCTTGGACAACCCGATCGACTTGGCAAGATGATCGATGTGCTCGCGACGGTGAAAAACCTCAAGCGCTTTCGATGCGGTGGCGAATATCGGCCGCGCACAATCGATTCGATTCCCGACTCGATAAGCAAGCTCACGCAGCTCGAGCGCATTGCCATCAATGGCACCTTCGCCTCGGTGCCAGTGACTTGGAGCAAGCTGTCCAAACTCGACGTGCTGCAGCTCTACAGCCCGAACCTACGCGCCCTGCCAGCGGACATGCTGGACATGAACATCACGATGCTCTCGCTTGAGGAAGACAAGACCGGTGTGCCCAATAGCGACTGGATAGCCGGACTGATAACGGGCGAAGCTTGGGGAAGCGTAAAGCTCGATGCTCTGGGAACAGACCTCAGCATCCCGGAGAAGACGGTGCTCTTTCACATCTTGCAGCAGACGCATCAAGGGCTTGCGAGCTTGAAAAAGGGCGATTGGCTCGTACATCTCAACCACTCGCTGCCGCTTGTCCGGAAGGCAACATTGCGATGTCTGGAAGAGCTTGCCGAAGTGCCATCCATTGCGTCCGGCGCGAGCTTCTGCCTGCTCGGCAAGATCAAGATGGGCAAAGGCAAAGCCAAGACCGGCGTCCAAGAGCTCAGTGCAAGCATCAGCAAGGACATCACCAAAGACACGATCGTCGTACTTGGCGACAAGCCCGGCGACCTGGACACAGTACTCGAGGCCGGCGCTGCAATCATCAGCGAGGCGCACCTCAGCGACATGTTCGACAATAAGGGACAGAACTTCCTTCGTCCCGGTGAGGACAAGACAAAGGGAAGTAACGACGAGAACGAGACCAAACTCCGAGGTTTACTAGAGAGCCCCAATGCAAAGAACGCGAGTGTTGCCGCGCAAATCATGAAGGCTGGTGGCATGCCGGACGGTTTGCTGTACCACACCTTCGTCGCGAGTTTTGACACTGAACTCGATGCCAAGGGCCGCGATGCGCTCCGCAAGATATGGAAGCAATTCGGTCCGGGCACCTTTGTCGACGCGATTAAGCAGACTCGGTTCCGCGCGAGCAACGATCTAGCCGAATCGACGCTTTTCAAGAATCTCGGTAAACTCGCAAGCTCGCCAGGAGGTATCGACACTCTCGCTATCGCCAATGTCTTCTTTACGAGGCACGGCCAGGCCGTCAAGTACATACTGGAAGAAGGCGACTCGGACAGCAAGAAGCGAGTCTTGGCAAAACTCGTAAACGGCTCAGTACTCAATCTCAACGGAGTGGATGGCCTGCGCGACCCTGACATCTCCAAAGGAGAGGAGGAGTCTGAGTTCGGGCTCAGCTCGGTGCCGGCAGAAGTTGGCGAGTTGACAAAGCTGCGCACACTCAGCTTGCGGGCGATCCGACTCAAAGGTGGTCTTCCAGAGTGGATGCCAAACTTGTCCGGCCTCGAAGAACTCGATCTAGCGTACACGAGCTTGCGCAAACTTCCGGGCATCGAGAACTTGTCGAAGCTCAAGATCCTCGACCTGCACAACAACCTTTTCACCGCCCTACCAAAGGAACTCTTAGAGCTGAGCAAGCTCGAAGAGCTGCTACTCGCCTACAATCACAACCTCAAGAAGGTACCGGAGCTGTCCGCACTCACGTCATTGCGTGTCTTGGACCTATCGTGGTGTGGCAAGACCGGCGTGCCCAAATCCCTCGTTGGACTCGAGAAGCTTGAAGAGCTCAGACTCACACGGGCCGAGAGGTGGAAACTGCCAGAGCTCGGCAATATGCCTAAGCTGAGAGAATTTGAGATTGGCAATTCGGACTGCAGCGTGTTTCCAGAGCAGCTCCTCGGCTGTCCCGACCTGGAAGTCATCAGCTTCAACGACACTGATATCAAGGACATACCAACCGAGATCAGCAAGCTCAAGGATCTCAAGCGACTCATCCTTGGCGGCGATACGAAAGTGCCAAAGGCAATCAAGAAAGCGCTCCAGAAGAAAATGCCCAACCTTCAGATTTGGTAGTACATGTCAGCCGATTCTAAGCATATCACCTACGGTAGCCTTGCAGATACCGATGGAGTCACCCGCTTCATCGAGCATCTGTTTGCAGTCAACAAGGAGGCTGAGCAGGCCGGACGCGCCAAAACCCCTGTGTGTATCTGGGGCGAGCACGGAATCGGTAAGACTGCCATTGTACGGGAGTACGCCAAAGCCAACGATCACCGTTTCGTCTACGTGGCTCCTGCACAATTCG
>JAESTW010000432.1 GCA_016763395.1 Kofleriaceae bacterium | reverse complement strand
CCGCGACCTGCTGACCTCGATGAGGCCAACAGTACCGAGGTCCCAGCTTTAGGCTGTGGGTGCCGGCACATCCGGGGCGGGCACGTTCTCTCCAAGAAAGTGTCCGAGCGCATCAGAGGCGGCAATCTCCAGCCCCTTCTCCTCAAAGGCGACTCCGAGAAAGCCAAGTCGCGCGAGCCTTAGAGTTGCACCGCCAAGCTTCTCGTCGCCGGCTATATTGAGCCCGCGACAGACTTCGATCGGCCTTGCTGATCCCTGTGGTGACGATGCAACTTGAATTTGCAGAAGCGCTGGCACTAATGGCCAGTCCAGTACCTTGCACAGCGCAGCAGACGCTTCTTCGTCCAGCACTTCGATACGGCTAACATAGGCAGATACGCAAATCTCCTTCTCTTTGCGGGGCACGGTCACTCGCTCCTTGGCAAGAAAATCCTCGCGGCGAGTTAGCAATCGCTCAACATCCCAAACGCGGCCGTCCGACGCCGGACATGCGATAAACTCGTAGCCTTCTATCATTTTCGAGAGCCCGCGATCTTTCCCGGCAAGCTCCCACATTCCGGTAAACATCAGCCCCTCTGGTGACACTTCCTGCAGTCGGCTCAATAGCGCTTCAGCATCCACTTCGGTCACCAGAAGAATATCCAAGAGTTCGCCAAAGCTCGATACTCCCAACGGCAAAGCCGGCGCAAACTGCATGTTCGGACGTGGGCTAAAGCCCTTGGTGTACGCAACCTTGATGTCCGCTCGGCGAAAGAGACGCTCCAGGACTCTCTTGGTATCGAGGTGTCCCATATAGGTAATCCGGCCGAGCTTCGCGTAGCGCAGACGAAAACGGCGAGTCACGAGTCCTACATCTTCTGGGCGGAGGTCCGGTTCCTTCTTGCCCTTGCGAGGTGCTGGTTTGGGCTTTTGCACACGTGGTGGGGACTGCTCAAGCGCCCCCAGTGAACGCAAGGACACCAAGCGATCAGACTTCATGAAGCTGAGATCGCAGGCAACGCCGCAGTCGTAGCAAACAAGCTTTCCGGTCTCGGCCTCAGCCTCCTGAACATTGGAATGGTGAATCAAGTGTCCGCGCACTTTGCCGCAAGGAGGAGAGAGCCGAGACTTCAATGCCTTGCGATATTCACCTAGCAAAAACCCCTCGTCCAGACCGACGTCAATGTGGTCCCAAGGCAGTCGTGCCGTAACCGGACGAGTTGCCAAATAGGAGTCCGCATCGAGTCCGGCGTCGGCAATTTTCTCCTGCCAACGATCCAAGTCAAAACACTCTGTCCAGCCGTCAAATCGCGCTCCATCACGCCACGCGCTCTCAATTACCGCGCTCAGCCGCCTGTCGCCACGAGACATGACGCCCTCGACCCACGAAGTTCCGTAATCGTGTACTTTGAGTTTGGAACCACGAGTTTGCACTCGGCTGCGCAATAGCCCCTGCTTTCTCCGAATCTCGGAGATCCCATCCTGGGCACACCACTGAAACGGAGTGTGGGGCTTTGGTACATGAGTTGAAACCGAGATCGTTACTTCCGCGCGTTTGCCGCACTCACTTCGACCGATTTCCAACATGTCGAGTCCGGTCTTGGCGATTCCTATGACATCTTCATCTTGTTCGGTCGGAAGTCCGATCATGAAGTAGAGCTTGAGCCTGAGCCACCCGCGAGAATACACGCGCCGGGCGCTATCTTCGATATGCTCTTGGGTAATGTTCTTATTGACAACATCGCGCATGCGCTGCGTGCCAGCCTCAGGTGCAAAGGTAATCCCCGATATACGCATTTGCGCCATCTCGTCCAAGATCTCGTCGCCCAGGCCATAGGCCCTCAGTGACGAAACCGAGAGAGAGACTCGTTTCTTGCGAATTTCTCCCATGACCTTTTTTACAAGTGGCGTAATGCTCGAGTAATCTGCCGTGCTCAAGCATGTGAGCGAAGTTTCGTCGTAACCGGCCTTGTCGACGCCATCGACAATACTTTTCACGATAGAGTCCGGCGATCGTTCCCGAACAGGCCGATAGATCATTCCCGCTTGGCAAAAACGACAGCCCTCGGTACAGCCTCGAGCAATTTCCACGCCTGCCCTGTCAAAAATCGCCTCAGCATAGGGAACGGGCGCATTGGAGGGGAATGGATATGCATCCAAATCGGGAATCATCGCCCGCACGACTCGGCTTGGCACACCACTGCGTTTGGGGCTGCCCACCACAATCATCCCTGTATCTTCGTCCGCAATCGTCTCGTACAGAGCGGGCACGTAGATAGGGTAGATCGCCGCCAGTTCGGCCAGAAGTTCCAGTCTATCTTGTCCGGCTCGACGTCCTTTGGAAAAGTCCCGAATAAGTCCAGCCAATTTCTCTTCTGCCTCGCCGATAAAGAAGGCGTCAAAAAAATCGGACACAGGCTCCGGGTGGGTGGCACAAGGGCCGCCGGCCAGCACGAGTGGCGCATCATTGGCCCTGTCCGCTGAACGAATTGCAACGCCTCCGAGATCGAGCATCGTAAGTACATTGGTGTAGCTCAGCTCGTACTGTAGCGAGAAACCGATGACATCAAACTCTGAAAGTACCGTCTGGCTTTCCAATGAAACCAGGGGCAAGTCTCGTGTCCGAAGCTCTTGTTCCATATCAACCCACGGACAAAAGCACCGTTCGGCCCACAGATCTTCGTGAGCATTGATCCCGCAATAGAGAATCTTGGTGCCCATATGAGACATGCCAATCTCATACACGTCAGGAAATGCCAGCACGATTCTGCCGGCGACATCCTCGGCCTTTTTGTTCACTGACATGTACTCACCTCCCAGATAACGGGTGGGCTTACTAACTTTGTCTATAAAATCTGCATAGATATGACGCATGGCTTCCTCACTCGGGCGCACAATGCCGGCAAGTGTGCGGTACGTCAACGAATTTGATGATGGGCGGCACAATCCCAGCTGTGTTATGGATAAGGTCCACCATGACCGTCTTCGCTCACCTGTATAAAACTCTTCTCGTCGGCGCCCTGGCACTGGCTAGTTGCGATGTTTCAGATGAAGGCCTATTTTGCCAACGCGATTTCGAGTGTGAATTTCAATGTTCCAGAGTGCAAGAATGCCTGGGCACAGACGGCGGGCGTGACATTCGCGTGCACTGGACCATAAATGGGGTCGCCCCCTCTCCAGCCGATCCCAGTGGCTGCGGCTCAATCGTTAATTTCGAAGTGCATATGGAATCAGACAACCGACGTGATGACGCGGTGAGTTACTTCCCGGTTCCCTGCCAACTTGGACAGGTCTTCTACGATTTGATGCCCGATCGACTGACAAATCTTCGACTCATCGGCAAGGACGCCAACGGCACAGCCATTGTGATTGAAGAACGCCGCATTGAGTCAACGTCGACGACTCACAATATCGATTTTTCGTTGTAGCTTGGGCGAGCGATTCCCGCTAATTGTGTCCCTCGGCGCGTGCCCCCAGCCTAGTCCTCGGCTATGCTGCCGCGAGCTATGTCAAGCACTCCCATTGCAGACGAACGTATTGAAGCGGACACCGAGGACAACCTCGAGTCGACCACCACCGAGGAGCTACTGCCCCTCTTCCGACGAATGTTGGCAATCCGCCGCATGGAAGAAGCGGCGGCCAAGGCCTACTCGGTTGGCAAAATCGGCGGATTCCTTCACCTTATCATCGGACAAGAAGCGGTTTGCACCGGCGCCATCGCCAGTCTCCGCCCAGAAGATTATGTCATCGCGACCTATCGCGAGCACGGACATATCTACGCCAAGGGCGTGAGCAGCAGAGAAATTCTGGCTGAACTCTGGGGCAAGAAAACCGGTATATCCAAAGGTCTCGGTGGGTCGATGCACATGTTCTCCAAGGAACTCAACTTCCTCGGCGGACACGGCATTGTCGGCGGACACGTTCCAGTCGGCGTTGGTGCGGCATTCAAAGCCAAGTACAAAGGCGAGAAACGAGTCAGTGTTGTCTTCTTTGGCGAAGGCTCCTCCACCATTGGCGGTTTTGCCGAGGGACTGGCGCTGGCGGCCCTGTGGAAGTTGCCTGTGGTGTTTATCTGCGAAAACAACCAATACTCCATGGGAACACCGCTTCACCGAAGTATGGCAATCCCCGACGTATCGCTCAGAGCAGTGGGCCACGGAATGGCTCGTGATCGTTTTGATGGTGACGATGTCATCAAGGTCAAGCGCCGTGTCGCAGCGGCGGTAGAGCGCGCTAGAGAAACCAACGAGCCGACACTTATTGAGATTCGCACCTACCGATTTCGCGGACACTCGATGAGTGATCCGGGTTTGTACCGGACACGAGAAGAAGTTGCCGACTGGAAGCGGGGTGACCCTATTGCGCGAGCCAAGAGACGCCTGCTCGAAGAACTCAAAGTCGACGAGGCAACGATCAAAGGGATCGAAGCTGAAGTCAAAGAAGAAATTGCCGATGCTGTGCGCTTTGCCGACGAAAGTCCGGCCGCAGACGAATACCGCAAATACGTACTCAAGGAAGAACAGTAGTGCCAATTATTAGCTATAGAGACGCCCTCAACCAGGCGATCAGTGAAGAGATGGCGAGAGACGAAAATGTCTTTCTCATGGGCGAGGAAGTGGGCCACTATCAAGGCGCCTACAAGGTTTCCCAGGGATTGATGGAGAAGTTCTCGGACAGACGAGTTGTCGTCACTCCCATTGCAGAGCTTGGTTTTGCTGGCGTTGGTGTTGGCGCTGCGATGGTTGGCTTGCGTCCGATCATTGAATTCATGACCTTCAATTTCTCTCTGGTTGCGATCGATCAAATCGTCAACCACGCGGCGAAAATGTACCAGATGAGTGCCGGACAGTTTAACGTGCCCATCGTGTTCCGCGGGGCCAGCGGTCCTGCAGTTCAGGTTGGTTCACAGCACTCTCAGGCGTTTGAGTCGTACTACGCGCACATTCCCGGACTCAAAGTCGTGTGTCCCTCCACACCCTATGATGCCAAAGGACTGCTCAAGACCTCCATCCGCGACAACGATCCGGTTATCTTTATGGAGAGCGAGCTGCAGTACAACAATCTCGGCGAAGTCCCGGACGAGGAATACACCATTCCCCTCGGCGTTGCCGACGTCAAACGAGAAGGCAAAGACGTTACGCTGATCGCCTGGGCAAGTATGGTCGATTTGGCCTTCAAGGCCGCAGCAGAGCTCGAAACGATGG
>JAESTW010000431.1 GCA_016763395.1 Kofleriaceae bacterium | reverse complement strand
CGGCCACAAATATGCACCAATACGGCGTCTTCGGCATCATCAAGCGAACCGTCTGCATACGCTGCTTGTAACTGCACCTCAATAAACATACGTACTAAATTTCTTTGGCGTTGGCACTCACGTTCAAACTCGTCAAGCACCTCATCTAAGTCAAAATCAGCTTCTTTGCCTCGATTAAACTCATTGATCGCTTCTTGGCGCATTTCAGCTGACAGCTCCATTTGCGCCATCACCCGTTTCGCGAGTTCAATCTCTTCTTTAGATACAGTGCCATCTGCTTTCGCAATATGCCCCATCACCGAGAAAGTGGCTCTAAAAAAGGTTTTTTTGATTCGCTGCTGACGTTCAGGGTCAAATGGGTTGTGAACAAGCCCAGTGTCGAATTTGTGCCCGATATACACACCAAGCAAGGCACCAAGCGCCCCCAGTGTCATCCACCCAAACACACCACCTATAATTTTCCCTGTCCATTTCATTTGTTAACGCCTTTTACTTGCAAAATAGCCTGCAAACTTACATCATTGCCCTTTTTTCTGAAAGCTTTTATATAAAATGACTGTACCAATTTCCTTGCTTGAAACTCATGTATCCGAATTAACCCTGCTTCATAAGGGAAAAGTACGCGATATTTACGCCATTGATGACGAACATATGCTGATTGTTACCACCGATCGCTTGTCTGCATTTGATGTGATTTTGCCGGACCCTATTCCTGGAAAAGGAATTGTGCTGAATGAAGTATCTGCTTTTTGGTTCGATAAATTAGCCGACATTATTCCAAACCATATGTCTGACATGCCGCTTGAACAAGCCGTGACAAACAAGGAAGAATGCGCGCAATTAGAAAAGCGCGGTATTGTTGTTAAAAAACTCAAACCTCTGCCAATTGAAGCGATTGTACGCGGTTACTTGATTGGCTCTGGCTGGAAAGACTACCAAAATACCGGTGAAGTATGCGGCATTAAACTTGCCGATAATTTACAGCAAGCATCAAAGCTGCCTGAAGCTATTTATACGCCTTCAACTAAAGCATCGGTTGGCGCTCATGATGAAAACATTGCTTACGAGCAAACCATCGACTTACTCGGGGAAGACCTCGCCAAACAAGTGCGCGATATCAGCTTAACGCTGTACAAAACAGCAGCTGAATTTGCGCTTCAACGCGGCATTATCATTGCCGACACCAAGTTTGAATTTGGCTTAGACAATGAAGGTGTTTTACACCTGATTGATGAAGTATTAACGCCTGATTCTTCACGCTTTTGGGATGCTGCCGCCTACCAAGTAGGCACCAGCCCTGCCAGCTTCGACAAGCAAATTGTTCGTGATTATTTAGAGACTCTAGATTGGGACAAAACCTCACCTGGCCCAAGGCTTAGTGATGAAATTGCAACCAAAACAGCGAATAAGTACCAAGAAGTAATGGATAAATTAACCCGCTAATATCCCAACCTCGAGTGCTTCAAACCAGTCGAGGAATTTTTTTACATCATCCCCTCTAAAAATGCGCCCGTGCTGCGGGCACATCATTTCAATATCCAATTTGCGCACCCGCGCAACCCAGTCATTTTTAGCTCGATTGGAGGGCATCCAGCGTTGGTGAAACATTTTCATTTTCGGAATATGTTGCTCAAAGTCCTCTACAAATAACGGAGCCTCTGGCTCTTCCAATGCCGCGCCAATATCTCCTGACATTAATATTTTTGCCTTTGGGTCATAAATATTATGGTTTCCAGATGAATGTAGATAATGTGCAGGAATATACTGCAGACTCACCTCATCTAATTGAATGCTTCCACCTTCATCCGGAATCGGTGAATAGGTAATATTGTTCATTCCAAAGTGGCGAATAAAACCTTCCCATATCCAAGGAGAATGCAATGTCGCTGTCGTTAACGCCTGATCCCATAAGCCAAGCGAAGAAATAACATCTGGATCTTGATGCGATGCAAATATATGCGTTATTTTTTCTACCGGAACTTCTTTGATAACATTCGCCAACATCGCTGAAAACAGTTCGACACCACCCGGGTCCATCAAAAATGCATTATTTTTGCTGGTCACCATATATTGGTTGGTATCAATGATTCCATCCGCTTAGTCTGGATCTCGACCAAAAACTAACCATGTATGCGAGCCGTCTTCATAAATTTTGTGTACTTTCATTATTATTCCTACTTTAGTATTTCGACTTGGCGTCGCGAATAACCTATTAATTCTTTAATCTCGCGAGCCGTACTCTCAACATTTCTAGAGACACTAATAAATGCCTCCCGATATTCGCCCTTCGCTCTCGTTGCTTCTGTTTCACATAATGTTTTTAAAATAACGGCCGACCTGAGTTCGCTCTCTATGGAACTAAGCTCATCACCTAAATTCTTAACTTGTTTTCGATATAGCGTCGAAAGCCGCTCGTATTCTGCTTTGGTTCGTTCAAAGGATTCATCTAAGCTCGCTAAGTTTGGAGAACCTTTTGCCCTAGCGTATACATCTAAAAAATATTTTAACGCACGATCTGCCCTAAACATCTGCACCGATGTTTTGCTTAACGTCGCGGCAATGGTATTAATTCGTTTCGAAGAACTTACCGTGATATCCGCAAGGCTATGAATTGCATCGGTTAACGGTCTAAACCCCGCCGCACTTTCACCCGCTCGTAATACAACAACACGCGCATTACTGGCGGTTAGAGATAAGCGCTGCGAAACTTTTGTCGCACGATCTAATTTTGCAGCAATCACTGCGGCCGCAACAAAATAATTTGTAGAATCTGACATCGAATTGCCTTATTAAATTCAATCAAGATTAACTTTAATCAGGTATCGTTAATACACACCTAAACTAAGCGAATCTATAGTTTAGGTAATAGTAGTTGTTTAAATACTTTATGCTGCTAAAAAAGCTGATTTATATCAAGAAAATAATCCCAAAAACGTAAGTCACTCTTTTTGCTGGAGTCTTTCAAGCTCCGTTAACGTATTAATATTTATAAAACTGGGCTTTAAATCCGCACAATCAACTTCAATCGCTGCTTGCTCCTTATACCAACTCATCATGCGTCGCCCACCGTGTAACAAATAATGCTCAAGTTTCTCCCGAACACTCACATCAATAACAGCAACCGTTGCATGTAAACGCTGCCCATCATGGGCCACAGCCATTAGCCCGCCCTCGGTTTCCAAGGCATGATATAAACGCTGGCACACTTCTTTAGAGATATAAGGTGTATCACAAGGAACCACAAAGACAAGTTTAGTTTTTGCCTCACACAAACCCGCATGAATACCTGCTAGCGGCCCCAGACTACCGGTTAATTTATCAGCAATAAGATCACAACCCAGCCCCCTATACGCCGCATTAACATGGTTAGTACTAATCATTATCTGTTTAAAGCCGGAACCTAAGTTATCCAATATATGTCGAATCATCGGCTTTCCGTTAAGTTCAACAAAACCTTTATCAACACCGTTCATCCTACGGGCACGCCCACCGGCCAGGATCAAAACGCTTATATTCTGACTGCTTAGTGCTTTTGACATACACACACTTTATTTAATATAGGGTAAAACAAGTTCATATTTATAGTATGAGGCCGTTGTTCTTCGATGCCAAATGACACGTTACAAAAACAATCAATTTGGCACGACGTGAAGTTTGCTTAAAACGAAATAAAGCCACCGTTTATTAAAAACAAGGCTGCTACCGTTTGTGCGTGCAACGCGAGGTTATTACTTAGCTGCAATATGAGATTCTAACTTTTGCATATCGGGGATAATGACCAATTGATGATTCAATTCCCCATAAAATCGAATATATTCTGAGTTCAAATCGCCGACATCTTGCTGCTTCAAGGCATCTTCAGAAAACTGTACCAGCCTAGGCGCCTTCGTTACTCTAATGGCTAAATACTTATAGCCGATGTTCTTCGACAGGCAGGTGACAATAACAATTCTAGAGCGCCGTGGCTTTGCAACTTTCTCGCCCCCAAAAGCCACATCCAAGGCCACTAATGGAATTGAATAATTATTCCAATTAACCTCGCCTAAAACCCAGTCAGGGGCATTTTCGACTAACGTAATATCTCGTTCTGGCAACACATCTAACATCGCTGAATGAGGCAAAAGAACACTTCTATCAGTTAATGGCAATAGAACTGATCTAATTACATCCTCACGCACTTGCACGGCTTGCCTCCACTAAACTATTAATACTTTTAACTAATTCTTCCTTGTTAAAGGGCT
>JAESTW010000430.1 GCA_016763395.1 Kofleriaceae bacterium | reverse complement strand
CGATTGACCAGAAGAGTTAGAACTCGCTAATGTAAGTTTTGGACTAGCGGGCTCGGGATGAGAAAATCTCTGGCCTCTATGACTTGAAAGTTTTGTAAGTTGGTTTTTTGCGATATGAAATATCCTATTGGATCGCAGGGAGGCGAATGCCAAGAACATCCTGTTAGTTCATGGTTGGATGCTCGGACGAGAAGGGAGGAAATCCTACACTCCTCAATACTTCTTTGCTTTGGAGAAAAATCTCATTGAGATCCTCTAGGTCGAGAGTGAGCATGGCTGGTCCCACACGGATATGGACACATCCATTGGGACACATCTGAACCTTGGGTGAGTTGGCTGATTTGTTTTTCATAGTTGCTTACTTGGTAACGTTTAGGTTTGGCTTTGAGGGCATATCTGTGAAAGTGATGGAGACGCTCTTGCCTCGATTGAGGTCTTCTAGTGTGATAATCGCTACACGCTTGCAACGCCGGCACATAAGCTCGATGTGGGTATCGACTTGTTTAGCGAGCATTCGTCCGCATAGGCATCGAAGGCCGTCTTCACATTGCGTTGGTTTTGTCATAGGAAGTGTTTTCACAATACATTAATGAAAATGAAAGTCAATATCAATAATGAAGTGGCCATGTGTACCAGCCACTTCGCCCGATATCGTAGTGCGCTTGTCGAGAACTAGCGGCTCCACTTTGTTGTGAGAGTTATTCTGTATAGATATAACTCATATGGTTATCCCATCTTGTGTTGGTCGTGTTGTAGTACCGCGCTTCCATCTTCTTGTGGGACCCCTTGGCAAATACGAAAATATCGCCGAGTCCTGTCGAGCAAGTGAACTGATTGTCCGATTTGGAATAGGCGAGCCCTGCTACATCTGTCATTGCCTCTCGGTGGACTAAGGTCATCGTATCCAGGTCCCAGAATGTAATTGCATTGCCCCGCGGCGAGGTAAGCGCAGCAAGATTCTGCGTCAAGCTGAGACGAATGCTCGCAGTGTATTGCTTCATCGTTCTCCACGTTTCTTCGGACGCTTGGGCGTATTGTAATTGAGTTTGTCCTCGATGAAACGCGAGCAAAGGAACTATGTCGTGAGCGCTTCCTTGATACTGCATCGCAATACCAACGGTGCCATCTTCTGCAACATCAAGGTGCCGAATACTCATTTGGTGATGAGACGGAAGGTACGAATCTATGTGGCTCCCCGATTCTATTTCAATGTAGGTGAGCGACGGATTCATGGTGTCTATATTGAGCTTTTGCCGAGGCATATCGGGATGGGTTGCAATTCCGCCGTTTGCCACTACCAATTGTTTCCCCCCCGGCATGAGTGCTATCTGATGCGTTCCAATCCCAAAAGATGGGAATTCGGACAGCTTCTCCCAAGTGGAGGCATCTCGAACTGCTATTACTCCTTGTCCGGTTGTGTAGTCGTTTTCGCAAGTATAGAGATAGTCTCCATGAGCTGAGAAGGTTCCGTGTCCGTAAAATGTACGTCCTTCACCCGCACTAAATGTCGCCACAATTGACTGCTCCCGAATATCGAAAACATATGCTTCTGTCCCTGGTCGCCTTGAGAAAAATACGATCAGCTCGGGGTTCAGGGGATGAATGGCTTGGTCATGAACACGCTGTGCAACCAAGACGCTAGAAACTAGTTCTCCGTGAGAAGTAAAAACCGCAATTTGGTGTTTTCCGTCCAGCGTGTCTCTACCGGACACAAACCAACCGCGTTTTGATTGGGAGCTGCAAGCAAAACGCTGGCTAGCTAACATAGGGATACTGAGAATCCCTGCGCTCTTCCTGAGAAAACTACGACGAGTGAGCGTATCCACTAGTCGCCATCGTTGAAGTTAAAGGTGATGGTTGCTCCAATGCCAGGAAACATTTTCCCTTTGACGACTATCTCCAATTGCTGGACACTTTCATAGAGAGATACAAATGCATCGTTCTTGATGTCTACATCTAAGAGAAATCCCATATCTTGAAGCTCGTCGAGCTGGGTGCTAAGAGCTGATAGTTTCTCTTGGATTTCGTCGCTGACGGCAACCTTGTCCAAGCTTACTAGGTAATCGTCAATACCAAACATCTCCTCATTTTTGAAGAGTTCTTGTAACGCCTGTATATTGGCTGCAATCGCGGACAACGACTGTTTACTAATCCAGGCTTCACTTGCCTGAGGGGCATTGTTTCCTCTGCCTCCGTCTTTGTCGAAACCTAAGGGAGCTCCCAGTTTCTTGTCTTTTACGACTACCAGCAAATTAAGAAATTGGTTCACTAGAAAGTTCATGGATTCGTTCGAAGAAGAGAATCCGAATCCAGGATTTGGGTTTATGAGAAGATTGACATACACATCGCTCCAGTCACTGTGGATACGTGTCGTCATACTCTTAAGGTTACTTGAAATCGCCGAGAATAAATCGCACTGTCTAGCACTTAGAGCGTCCTTCCCCGCAGCGAAGAGTAGGTATTCCATGGCCGGAAACCCTTGTGCCTGTGTTGGGCTGTTTGCAATATACGTTTCATCAATGTCCGGAGGAGCTATCACCAAAATCTGCTCCACTGATTGCATGACTCTGTCCGAATCAGCGGTTGGCCACGCTTCGATTCGTTGAAACTGATCGTCCTCATCCACCGGCCCTTGAAAAAGCCATTGCGCTTTCCCCCAACGTAGGAAAGTAGTAACCCATTGCGCTTTGAGATCTATGTATCCTGCGTCTGTTTTGGATTCGCAGTAGGCCTCACTTACCATGTGAAGTGTCGCGCTTTCTGTTTGCAGTTCGGCGTAGTTTGCGCTTTGACGCTCCACCATCGATGCAATCATTTTTCGCTGGTCAATTTCTTGTTGGGTGGGCTCACTGTTTGGCTCTTCACAAGCACAAAAGAGTAAGGAGAACCCAACAAGCGCAAAGGGAAATCCGCTAAAAAAACTCATAAGACTACACTTTCCTCATAGAGATCCGACAAAGTACAAGAGAGATGATCGTTGTTCTTTGGACAGTTGGATGTACTTTTCTTTGGCTTGCTCAGCTTCTCCGCCGTGCCACAAGATCGCCTCTTCCACTGTCGCGGCTCGACCATCATGTAAGTAATTGTTGAACAATCCCTGTCCTTGTCGCCAGTGGAGTCCCCACAAAGGTGCGGTTCTCCATTCTGTACCACTGGCATCAAAATCAGGACGACCACCGGCTAGACCACTGCCCATGTCATGAAGCAAGAAATCAGAATAGGGCCAAATCTCCTGCTTACTGAGTAGGGGATGTTCTGATGACTCAGTAGTGACAAAGCTTGGGTGGTGGCAAGATTGGCAGCCAGCCTTCTCAAACTCATCTTCTCCTTTTTGCGCTAACTCTAACTCTTGTACGGCATATACCGGAACCGGAAAGTACCTTACAAAATTTACTACGCTCGCTAACAAGTCGTCGTCAATCTCAAATGCGGAAGACGGACCTCGTCCACTTTTCCCGAGAAGACAGGATTTCTGTTTTTCTCCACAGTTCTCCATGGGAAAAATACTACTGGTAATTCCAATGTCGTTTACAAACGCGTCTGCAACTTGTTGACGAAGAGTTGGAGTAGAAGCCTTTAGCCCATATCGGCCGATCATCGTTGTGTTGTTCTCTTGGCTCCAAACCTGATTGATTCGGCCAGAAATTCCGTCTTCGTCTTTATCGTCGGGGTCATCGAGCGAGCGAATCTGTGCCTCGGGAATCATCTCAATAAACCCCACGCCGACTAGCGAAGGTCCCACACGTGGTGACAAAAGTACATCATCGGAAAAATCCCCATAGGAAAGAACATCAAAGTGGATTGTAGGCTTTCGCAGGCTAAAACTCTGTCCGTCCGGGAATTCGCCTTTTACCAACGTATAGGAAACAGAAATCCGGGCTTCGCCTACCGCTTTGCTGCTGCCTTCACCCGCCTCACCTTCGATACCTCGCT
>JAESTW010000429.1 GCA_016763395.1 Kofleriaceae bacterium | reverse complement strand
TTCTAGTTGATAGTTTTGAGCGCTGCTGTTTGGGTTGTTGTATTGTCCGACCCATAGCCAATAGTTGGTATTGGGTATGACTGCCAGGGTGCTGTACTCGTCTTGGTCTGTGCCGATGGTTGCGCCGCTGCCGAAAGTTAGGTCGGGAACGGGGGTTTCGGCGGCGAAGATGTGCAAGTCTAAATCGCTGTTGGCGCCGTGGTCCCAACGCAAGCGAACTGAGAGTTCTTCTGTGTTTGGACCGGTGGTGATGGAGTAGCTGTCGCGGTCTTGATAGTCGTCCAGTGCGTCTAGCGAGGCGGAACTTCCTGAGATGGTGAGGGTTGTATTGTCCTCGATTACCGCCAGTGTGCTCTCAGGAGCATCGTTATCGCTTTTGGTTGAGCGGAAGTTACTGTTCTCGCTGTAGTCGACAGAGAAGGTGTCGTTGCCTCGATGGTCGGTGCCATCACTGGACTCGGTGTAGTTTGGAATGGGAGCGGCTACGGTCTCGCACAGTTTAGTCGACTTGGTGATATCGATTGTGTAGCCGATAGGGTCGCTTGCGCCCCGAGTTTTGGCGAAGACGGCAATCCAGTACAAGCCCGCAGGCAAATCGCGGTTGATCAATGCGTGTGTGCCCTGAAGAATCCCCGAAGCGATGTCTGTTGGGCCCTCGGCTCCGAAGAGTGCCAATTTCAGGCTGCTAATATTGTCGCCCGTGTCGGTTTGCAAATGCAGGCGCAGCCTTTGATCTCCACTTAGTGAGAAGGAATACACATCAACATCATCAAAAACCGGCCCAGCTTGCGATGGGTCAATCTGGCCGCAAATACTAAAATCGTTTTGCCCACTGACAACTAGATCGGTGGGTTCAATTTGATTGTCCTCATCGACGATTCCATTGTTGGTGGACTCCAAAGACTCTTGATGATCGCCGTCGCAAAGCACCAGTGGACTCGCATCGGAGCTACCTATCATCGCGTCACGAGACGAGCGTCCAGCATCGACATCAGACGCAGTGTTGCTCGAATCTCCACAGGCGCATAGGCAACCTGCTATCGCAAGCACGCCTAGGAAGTTGGAATATCGTCGGAACAGCAAGGAGAACTCGGAAGTATCAAGGCAAAAAAATATTGTGAGAATCCGGGACGAGAATCCAAGACGAACGGACTGCCAGTATAGCATCCTCGACCAGGCCTTAGCCAGATTTGTTCAAGCGCTCGTAATCAATATAGATTGCCCGTACAGACGGGGAGGAGCGATAGGAGTTTTTCAGCTGCTCGTTTTGTAGGCAAGCTGCTTTGCGCTGGGCTTCTTTGTAGCTTCTTGAGATGGCTTGCCGCGCGCCTTCCAGCTGGTTGTTCGCTTCACACAGTTTGCTGTGAATGTGCAAAATGACTTCGAGGCCTTCGGATTGTTCAATGCTATCCAATTGCCGCAAGGCTTCTCGCGACAGCTCCAATCCTTCGTCCGGGCTACCCAGCTTGGCTTTTGCGAGCGCACCTACTGCCAGTCCAAACATTTCACCAACCGGCATTGGCAACTGCCGGGCAAGCTCAACCGCTCTCTCAGAAAACTCCAGCGCCTCGGGGAAGAGATTCTGCTCGAGGCATACTTGTCCGAGGTAGACCAGTGCTCGGATTTCCTGATAATGGTTGCGACTTTCGAGCGAAATTTCGAGTGCGCGGTCTAGTGAAGCGCGCGCTTTGTCTAGTTGTTGTTTTCCCAGATAGACCTGGCCGAGCGAGTTGAGTACATCCAAAAGTGTTTCCCAGTCGTTGTGGTCCTCGCTCAGTTTAAGGGATTTGAGTAGGTATTTTTCTGCCCGGTCGTAGTCTCCTAACTCAGCATAGGTCTGTCCGATGTTGCCGAGCCGTACCGAGACTTGTACTCGATCGCCCATTTTTTGTGTGATGCTCAGAGCGCTTTTGTAGTGGGCTAGCCCCGCCTCATACTCTCCTAGTGCGCAAAATACGATGCCCATATTGTTGAGGGCGTTGGACTCTTGGCGGGGTTGGCACAAGTTTTGGTAGATAACCAGGGATTCGGCGTAGCTCTCAATCGCGCCGTTGAGCTGATTCATGTTCCACAATATGGTTCCCTGCTCGTTGAGAACCGCGGCTCGCTCGCGGAGCGCCTCGGTGTGGCTTTCGAGATTGCTGAGAGCAAGTTCTGCGGTTGCGAGCGCGTCTTGGTTTTTGCCTTGCCGCCGCTGAATTATGGCGCGCAGCCGCAATGCCTCTGCTTTGGCGATCGAATCCTTGGCTGTGGTAGCGTATTTCAAGGACAGGTCCGCGCAAGTCTCGGCGTCACCAAATTCGCTGCACGCGATGTGATATTGGGCGTGACGAGCGTGGGCAATTGCCAGCTTGTCCGGGACGTTAAGGGCTTTTGCTTCTGCACGAAGTCGTCCGATTTCGAGCAATTGCTGGGGCCGCTTGACTTGGGTGTGCAGGACTTCCTCTCGCATCAGATGCGCGTTGAAACGCTGCTTGTGGTTATCAGAACGCCACAGCTTGAGTGCACGTCCCAGTTGATAGAAGGCGTCGGGCAGACTGCCAACCCGAATGGCATGGGTAGCAGCACTGAGGTATTGATTGGCCGATGCCTCGTTTTCGCCCGCAAGTTCGAGATGGCGGGCTATTTTCGCGTCGTCTTGTCCGGGGCGATAGGCGATACTCGCACTCAAGTTTGCCGCGGCTCGCTTGTGCATGTCTTTGCGATCTTCGGCAGGTACCATGCGGTAGGCGACGGTCATCGTCATATCATTGGGGAAACTAAAACCGCCAGCCTCGGCGCTCAGGAGGCCTCGATCCGCGAGAGTCCGCAGTTCGCTGAGATCTTGGTCATCAGATAAATTCTTGAGTTCCGATTCTCGGAAACGCATGCCGAGAATTGACGAACGAAGCAAGCACTGCTTGGTTTCAGGGGGGAGTTGGTCGATTCGAGTCGCCAAAAGTGCTTCCACTGTCGTCGGAATTTGAATCGGGGCGTTGCTGCGAACCCAACGAAGAAGCGGCGGATCAGAGTCCGTGCCCACCTTTGCAAGTACTCCCTGATCCAGTAGGCTGTCGATCACCTCGTTGATGAAGAAGGGATTGCCACCTGTTCGAGACAGGATCTGACGGACGAGGTCGCGGATGTCTTGTTCGGGCAAGAAACGACCCTCGATCATGGCCTGCTGTTGCGCGGGGTCGAGCTCTGGCAAGCGCATCAGATCCGCGTTTTCGTCGTGAGCGAGTTGAATGATTCGAGACTCGGGCCGGGAACTTATAAGCACGAGTGTCCCGCGAGTGCTGCCGGACGCGAATAGCTCCCGTGCTAGGCGCAGACTCTCTTCATCCGCCCAATGCACGTTTTCTGCAATCACGACAAGCGGCTTATTGGGTTTGAACTTCCGTTCCAGAATTAGTGAAAGCGTTCGCAAGCGCGAGCGCAGAAGCCTGGGCTCTGGTGGCGCCGAATGCGTGCTCTGGACACCAAAGAGCATACAGGCTGCATCCACCAATTCGAGGAACTCTCGACTGTCCGGATCTTTCTGTGTGAGCAGTTCGAGAAGCATCGTGATCCGCTTTCGAATCTCGACGGGAGCCGCTGTTTCCGCCAGTCCCAAGGTATCTCGACCGAAGTCTGCGATGATTCCAAAGGGAGTGTGGCGCATCGAAGGGCGCGCCGCTGAGCGTATGATCGACGCTTCGCCCTCTGGAATTGTCTGTATAAAGGCATTGAGAAGAGTTCGCTTGCCCATGCCCGCGTCCGCCGTTACAACAATGATCTTGTGCGCCCGGTCTACCAGGCATTCTCTGTATGCATCGCGCAGCGCTTTGAGCTCAAGGCGACGGCCAGCCATATTCACGACTGCACTTCTCTCTCGCAGCCGCTGACTGCGTTCCTTGATCCCTCGCAATCGGTAGATTTTACTGGAACCCACCCCCGTGGCGCCGAGTGGTTCAAAATTCCATTCGTTCTGACAAACCCGGAAGACCTCGCTTGTGACTAGCAGCTCTGCCCCAAGTGCTTCGTGGGACAAGGCCGTGGCCGCCGCCGCGTCTGGGTCTTCGAGGGAGTGGGAATATCGCCCTTTCTTGTTTCGAGAGACAAGGGCAGTGCCGCGCTCGATACCCACTGCGAGGCGCAAATCAGGCTCGACATCGTGTCCGATTCCATCGAGGGCTTCAACCAAGGCGAGGGCCAAAACGATGGTACGAGAGGCATCATCTTCTCCAGCAGCAGGTACCCCAACGACGATACGCAGGGACCCGTTGGAATTTCTCTGGGTAGAAGCATCGTGCTTAAACGCGATGTCTCGGGCGATTTGGAAGAAGTCGTTGACTAGCTTTTGAGCGCTCGAACGGCCAATTCGGGCTTCCAGCTGCTCTTGTCCGGTGAGCCATCCTTGTATGACGAAAACCGGTTTTCGCTCTCGTGACTCCTTCTGTCCGATTAGCTCCTGGGTTACCTCGCTAACCCCTTTTGTGTCCAAGGCCAGACTGTCGCTGCTTTGAGCAGAGGGAGTAAGAGGCTTGCGAATCGTTTCGGTCGCGCTTGTCCGTCTGACATTTCGGGACAGCCATTGCGCCAATCCGCCACTTTCGATCGGAATCTCGCCGTGGTCCTGCGCCCATCGAAACTGAAACTTCCCGAGTGCATGCTGGAAATCGCGCGCGGTGTCAAAGCGATCTTCTCGGTTGTAGGCAAGGGCTTTCAGAATGGTGTTTTCAAGCTCGGGTGGAATGTCTGGATTGAGGGAACGGGGACTTGGAATTGCGCCCTGGCGCGCCTCCTCGAGTGCTTTCTTGCCTTTCCCCTGGTAGAGTGGGCGGCCACAGGCGAGTTCAAAAAGAACGACGCCAGCTGAGAAAATGTCTGCCCGTCTATCTACCGATTCTCCGCGCGCCTGTTCGGGCGGCATGTATGCGAACTTTCCCTTAATTACACCTTCTTCTTCTTTGGTGTCCTGGGCCTTCGCGATTCCAAAGTCAACGATTTTTACCGCGCCATCCCATGAGATAAGTAAGTTCTGGGGCGAGATGTCACGATGGACAATCTCCAGTGAATCACCAAAGTCGTCGGCTTTGCGATGGGCGTAGTCGAGCCCCTTGACCGCTTCCTGCATCACGAAGGCGGCAATGTCCAGGGGAACCGTATTTCCCTGGGCTTTGAGCTCTTTCTGGATTCGCAGGATGTCGAGCCCCTCGATGAACTCCATGGCCAAAAAGAATGTCTGTCCGACTTGTCCGAAATCGAATACTTGTACAATGTTGGGGTGATTGAGGCTGAGCGCGATCTTGGCTTCCTCTACAAACATCGACAAAAACTGGGTAGAGCGGGCGTAGGCCGGGTGAATCTTCTTGATAACCAACTGCTTACTCAAGCCCTGAGCGACAGTCGTACGCGCAAGGTAGACCTCGGCCATTCCGCCGACACCGACCCGCCTCAGCATCTGATATTTACCGAATTGTTCCATTGCGGCTAGGTGTTTGTCTCAGAGTGCACGGATGCTCAAATTGTCAAACCAGGTGTCGCTCTCCCAGTTGTTGAAACCCAAGTAGGCCTGCGCGTCGCCGGTTAGTGGACGGGCATCGGTGAACTCCAAAAACGGAGTTTCCATGTCATCAACATACCAAGTGAGCGTGTCACCCATTCGGGTGATCTTCCAGTGGTAACGCTTACCCAGTACTACTTTGGGAGCAGTTCGCGCGACAAGATCTTCACCTGCTTTTCCATGTTCATCACGCCTCGCAAGTAGAGACTTAGTATTGGTCCATCCCCCCATGATAGCCACGTACCCAGTCGCTTTGTATTGGACTTTTTCTTTGGTCGCAGCATGGCTCTTGCCGTCTCCGAAAAATTCTATTTTAATATCTCCCGACGCACTATTGGACCAGCAGTCAAACTCAATGCTGACGTTGCGAGGAAGAGTTTTGGTTAGCCATAGCGGGTGGTTGAATGCACCTTTGGCGCTGAGTGCACCGTTGACCAATTGATAGTTTTCTGTGGTCGCAAAGTAGTTGTCGCCCAAATTGCTGCGCTCAAAATCGTCGGCAAATGTTGTGGTGATAGGCTCACCTTCGACGCGAGATTTTTTCGCACTCTTGTTGGAGCAGCTGGCGATGGCGAGAGCGGAGATAGGAAGGAGAGCGACCAAGGAGAGTCGCAGGGCAGAGGAAGAAAGTGGGGGAAAGTAACCCATGGGTATATTTTGCGCCCAAGATCGAGCTTAGACAACTTCTATCCCCCCGAAATTGCAGTAGTCGGTTCGATTTTCCCGCTTGCCTCGAAGCGGGGGATGTCCGACCGCCGAGGTAGAGTCGTCAGCGTCATGGACACCACCAAGATATTGGTTTTCGATGTAGAGACAACGGGAACCGACAAACAGAAAGATCAGGTCATTGAACTGTGCGCGCAGTTCGGTTTGGGAGAAGATGCCAAAAGTGTGACCTGGCGTATTCGTCCCGAAACAGCCATAAATCCGGGGGCCCAAGCGGTACATGGTATTTCTGCCGCCGATCTAGCTCCCTGTCCGCTCTTTGCAGAACTTGCCGACGAAATCCGCACACTTTTTGCCCAGGCAGAAATGTTGGTAGGGTACAATCTTCGCTTTGATATCGACATGTTGCAGGCGGAGTACGCACGTCTCCGGCAAGCGCCTCTCGAACTCGGAGGCAAGCTCGTTGTCGATCCCTATAGGCTTTGGCAAAACAGCGAACCCCGCTCTTTAATGGATGCTCACAGGCGCTTCGTTGGCAGTGAGTTTGAAGCAGCCCATAGTGCAGCGGCAGACGTCGCGGCAACGGGACGAGTGCTTTTGGGCATGATTTCGCACTTCGCCTTGCCATCGGATTGGAACGCCGTTGCCGATATTTGCGAGCCTGAGAGGGCATTTTGGATTGGTGGCTCGGGCCATGTGCGCTTTAGTGAGACAGGAGACGTGGTCTTTGGCTTCGGCAAACACTCAGGCGTCTTGCTCACGGAGATGGCCGCTGGTCCCGATTCCGGATACCTGAAATGGCTCATCGGCAAAGACTTTCCGCCCCATGTTATCGCGTTGTGCAACGCCGCTCTCGCCCTCGACTCCAAGGGGTTTTCTGAGTTTGTTACTGAGCGATATCTCGCGCCAGCAGAAAAAAAGTCAGAAAAGGTGGCGAACAAATCGCCAGCAGAAAGGGAAGCCCGCAACGCTCTTCCCCACCGGACAAAAAAGTACAGACGACCAAGAAAGTTCAGAAAACGCCTACGCCAAAGAAGTCGAAAGCAACCAAGGCACCCGTTCCGAGCGAGAGCACGTCCGGTGCAGCACAGCAGACGCTATTTGACCTGTAGTCTACTTCTTCGCAACATTTTGTCGGGCCCTTACTACAGAATCGGGTCGCCGTCTTTGCAATATACGATCGCTAGATCTCGCAGCCGACGACTGGCTTTCATCGCGGCAGTGGTGTCCGGCCGATTGTCCGCGGCGGGAGCGCCTAGCGCACCGAGATGGACCTGCAGTAGGGCACCGAGCTTTGGCTGGGCCTCGTGCAATGATTTGGGCAATGCGAAATCACCGGGACGCCGGACACCCGCCAAGAGCTGTTCCCGAGACCAGGGATATCGGCCAGTAAGCATTTCGAAAAGCACAACCGCACTGGCGTAGAGATCGCTCTTGGTGGTGACCTCCCCCCATCTTTGTTCGGGGGCCATATAGGCAATGGTACCGACAGCTTGTTCGCTCTTCGCCCGTTCTTGTCCGGTCTTTCCTTTGGCGTCGGGCAGGTGAGCGATACCGAAATCCCCCAATACCACTTCTGTCCCGGGCAAATCGGGCTCCCGTCGAAACATTAGGTTGGCCGGCTTAAGATCTCGATGAATTACGCCTCGGGCGTGTGCCGCGTCCAGTGCGGAGAGAATTTGGGAGTGCCTCTCGAGCGCTCTTCGCAGCGGGCGTGGGCCGCTGTCTCTGAGAACACTTCGTAGTGTCCCACCGTCGCACAGCTCCATGACGATTCGGCGCGCCTTCTCATCGAGATCGAGAATACCGACGATATTGGGATGCCGCAGTGATGCTGCGACACGCGCTTCATCAAAGAAGGCCTGGAGTGCCTTTTTCTGTTTCGCGGCCGCGACGTGAGGATGCAAGAGTTTGACTGCAACCTCGCGCTCAAGCTGCATATCTCTCGCAAGGTATACAACCCCCGCCGCGCCTCGACCCAATTCTCGGACAAGTAAGTAGCGATCGCCAGTAGAGGCAGAAGAGGCGCCGACAATAGTCTCGCCCGCCGACGCCAGCACATTGCCCCCGCGAGCGGCCTTAAGCCTCTGGTATCGCTGCTGCACGTTTGGATAGTCGACATCGATAGCAAGTACGGCTTCGTACTCGAGCATGGTCAAAACCTCGTCGCCGCGTCTTCGGTAGTGTTCTGCTAGGTAGTAGTGTGCTTGGGCGGCCTGTTTCGGGATGTCGCAGAGTACATCTACGTGTTGTAATACTGGGCCAAGGTCACCGCGTTCGTCAAAAAGCTCAACCAGACGCACCCGAATTTCTGTCGCGAGCTCGTCACCAAGATCGGGGAGTTCCAAGAATTTCTCTAGCCACTGGCTGGCCAGGAGCTCGTCGCCCTGAGACCACAGCGTGTCGATATGTTTCCAGAAGGCTGGCTATCCCAGTTCTTCGCGGCGCCGGCCCTCGCTCGCAGCACGCACGAGCTGGTCGAGCCAGTTTTCATCAATCGACTGGGCGGTAGAGACTGGGCGCAGGATTGCAACCGGGCTTTCGACTGGGTTCTCGACCGGGAGCCCATCGTCCTCGCTCTTCTTCGGCGCTGCCAGAAGTAAAATTGTATTCGACTGTCCGGTGATACGCAGCCACAGCTTGCGCCAGAATCCTAATGTCGCCATCGCTATCTAACCAACCTCAAGTTCGGTGCCATCAATCGCAATGAGATCGCCGTGGATAAGCTGAATATCGCTGCCTTGGACAGCTTCGCCGTCGAGGAATATGTTGCCAGATCCGCGGTAGTGAGGAATCGGGCGCCCCTGGCGGAATCGCAGAATTGCGTCCACTCCCAAGTCATCTAGTTCTAGGAACTGCGATTCGCAAGTTGCGTGTAGCCGGGATCCTTTGTCTATGCCCTTGCGAATATCGAGGCGCAGGCTGGCTGAATCCACTGCGTAGTGAATCGTTGCGTGATCGCCCAGGGAGAAACTACCCGTGCCTTGCAGAGGCAGACTGTCTGCGATCTCAATACCACCGAGTCTTGTGCCATTGCGCGAACCAGCATCGGCCAGTTCGAAAAGAGTGTTAGCGCCATCTCCGCTGACGCTGATGCTCGCATGTCGCCTGGAGACTCCGCCAGTTCTCAACACAAGGTCGCACAGAGAATCACGGCCAATAAGAATTTCACGTACGGCACAGAAACTCATACTCTGGCCATGGCGTTTCTTAAGTAGTACCCGCCCACCGGTGATGAGCCGCGATTCAAGTTCGTCGAGCAGCCGCCGATACCGTCTCTGAGAGTCCGCACTTTGCAGGCACTGCCTCAAACTCTCCGCCGCCGCATCGCGATTTCCTCCGCGCATATGCAGATCGTAGTCCGCGTAACTACTCTTCTCAGAACGCGCTTTGTCCCGGGTGCCTTTCTCTTTCGAGAGAGCGAGTTCGAGTTTGGCGATGAGTCCGCCGCGTTTGTACGCTTGCGCTGCGGCCGCATTGTCCGAAATGCTTGTGAAAGCATCACCGGCGTATTCGTAGCTCTCCGCGAACATGAGTAAGTCCGCCGCTTCTCGGACACGGTCTTTATCGCGAGCTGTCTTGATGCCTTCTGCCTGCGCTTGCGCGAGGAGCGCTCGTCCCAATGCCTTGCTCACGCCGCTTTTCTCGGGTGCCTCTTTGGCCCAGTGCAGGCCATCGCGCAGCGCTTCCACTTCGTCGGAGCGAGTCTTAGCCCGGTCTGCTCGGGCCACGTGCATACGGACCGCATCGGAATGCAGCCCAGCCAACGC
>JAESTW010000428.1 GCA_016763395.1 Kofleriaceae bacterium | reverse complement strand
CGATCGAATCTTTGAAGCGTTCGAGCAAGTACAAGATGAAAAGAGAGTGGATGTAAAAGGGACCGGTCTTGGCCTATCAATTTCCAACCAATTGATAACAGCGATGGGGGGACGAATTTGGGTTGAGAGCACTTTGGGGGAAGGTGCGAGCTTTATCTTTGAAGTTCCATTTACCATGGCAACCATGGCGGCGAAGACGACGTGTCTGGAGATAGCTCCTAAAGTTGCTGCGAACTTTCGCATTTTGGTCGTCGATGACAATCCAGTGAATCGGACAGTTATGTTGGGCATGTTGCGCAAACTCGGTATTGCCGCCCAGACCGCCAACGATGGACTACAAGCGATAACTAGTTTTGAAAAAGATGGTTTCGATGTAATATTCATGGACTGTCAAATGCCCAACATGAATGGTTACGATGCAACCCGAGCGATTCGCAAGCTCAGCGGAGGGGACCAGGTCGTTATTGTCGCGCTGACCGCTAACGCTCTTGCAGGAGATCGCTTGCGTTGCCTAGAGGCTGGAATGGATGAGTATCTAACCAAGCCAGTTAACCGAGCAGCGGTGTCCGGCGTACTTCTACAGTCGCAATCAAAACTAGCTGACAGAGCAGTCGCCTGACTTCCACCGCTGTGGGGCAAAGCAGTTTGCTAAAATGCCAGGATTCTATCCTGGGCAACCGTCATTTCGCTCAGGCACTGTGGAGATTCCAGGAATATATCGCCCACCCCAATCGTATTTGGACCGGACAGCACCGATGAAGGGGGGCTGACTAGTCGCCCCGGACAGCACAGCTCTTCTCGCAGTCTCTCTCGATCTGCTCTATCGAAGTAGCCTGCATCTGCCTCGAGGCAATGCACTCCGACACGCAAGTACTCGGCTCAGACAACCCTGGCTTGCCTGCTTCAACCTCGGGCACAGCGTCAGCCTCCGGCGCCACTTCGGCCTCGGTCTTTTTCGTAGCTTCGACTGGACTTTCCGGCGTGGCAGTCGGCTGGTTAGCCTGTTGCGCTGATTGCTCGCCACCACAGGAAAACGCCAAGATGAGCATTGTTGAAATCCATTTCACAGTGCCAGTTTACACCGAAAACCGGACGAACACCTCTTGTTGTACATCACTCGATGTGCGTACTCTCGGCCTATGGCCAAGCTCTACTTTCGATACGGAACCATGGACAGCGCAAAGTCCATGAACCTTTTGGCGGTTGCCCATAATTATCGAAAGCAGGGCAAGAAGGTGCTCTTACTCAAACCCAAGATTGATGATCGCTTTGGCGACGACTTGATCGCCTCACGCAGCGGCCTCGAGGCCAAGGCCGACTATATGATTGACGGCGACGAGCTCATTCCAGTCTCCTACTTCGACAAGGTGGATTGCGTGTTGGCGGATGAGTCACAATTTTTGAGTCCGCGCGTGATCGAGCAGCTTCGACGAATCACCTTCGAGCCCGGGATTCCCGTGATTTGTTACGGCTTGCGAACCGACTTCAAAACCAAATTGTTTCCCGGCGCAAAGCGCTTGATGGAGCTCGCAGATCGAAACGAAGAGGTCAAAGTGACCTGCCAGCATTGCCAAAAGAAGGCGACTTTTAACCTTCGGCTCATTGATGGAGTGGCGGCGATTGATGGGCCACAGGTGCAGCTTGGCGCTGATGAGAGTTACATTCCGGTATGTTGGCACCATTACGAGTCTGCCGTAACCGCTGCTGGCGGGCTCGGGCACAAGTAACTGGAGGATTCTCGCGGGCGCCGCTGGGCCGAGATCACCGTTGTCTACGCCACTTGCTTGTGGGAGTCTGTGCGCAATCCCAATGAGTACTCGTTTCTTTATAGTTTCGTTACCTTTCGTTTTGGCTGCATGTGCCTCGGCTAGCTCGCCGGCCGGTGGTGTGGTCGATGCTCGGGAAGCAGGGCCGGACGCGGAGAATTCGCCGGACATCGACGCTGGAATTCAACCAGACGCTGGCCCGGGAGCAGCTGATGCAGCTCTGGCCGATGCGGCACTGGCACCCGATGCAGCCGCGGTTATCGGAGATGCTTTGCTGATAACAGAAATCGTGGACGCCACCTTGTCCGGAGGATTACCAAAGTTTGTCGAGCTCACGAATCACAGCGCAGCTTCTGTCGACCTGAGCGGTTTCAGCCTAGGAGTATACTCTAACGGCAACACCACTCTGCTCAATTCGGTAAGCACTGCCTTGTCCGGTACCATAGCCGCCGGAGATAGCTTTGTACTCAGTTTTGAAGCATCTGACTCCGCCGGGGTAGGGCGGTTCTTTGACGTGTATGGAGTGGATCCGGACGATTTCGGTTTCAGTCCTTCTATCAACGGCAACGATGCGATCGTTCTGTTTTTGTCCGATGGTGGCGGCGGCGGTGGGGCTGCAACAGGAGATGGCACCGACGCCACGATTGTGGATATCTACGGTGTTATTGGACAAGACGGTCTGGGTGAGGCTTGGGAATACACCAATGGCTATGCTTCTCGAAAGTCGACTTCGGTCACCGCTAGCACCACCTTTGCCGCAGGGGATTGGGATTTCTCCGGTCCAGAAGCCCTGGCTGGTGCCGATGGTCCCGCGATTGCCGCTGCGACTTCGCCCGGCACGCGTTAAGGCGTGTCCAATGGGGCGATTAGGCACGTCTACGGCCATGGCACTCGCTCATCCTGGAAGGTAGGCGTTTAGCTTGTTGCCGTCGAGGTCCCGAAAATAGCCGCCATAAAATCCGTGTTCACCGCGCTCCCCCGGTGCTCCCTCATCAGTGCCACCTAGCTCAATTGCCCTAGCGTGGAGTGCGTGAACTTGTTCCCGGGTACCAACCTTGAGTGCGATCATCACGCCATTTCCGACTGACGCAGGGTTGCCATCAAAAGGTGTTGTCAAGCACAACGCTGTCTCCTGCCGCGATGGTCCCCATGCCGCCATCGAGTCGGTCTTCCAGAGTCGCTCAACCTCAATCGTCGAAAGTAGCTCGTCGTAGAACTGAAGCGCTCGCTCGAAATCGTTGGTCCCAATTGTCACGTATCCAATCATCAGGAGCCACCGTATGCGTCTGGTCCTCGCATTGAAAGACGGGGCTGTACAAAGTTGCCGAGTGTACGCGCTTTCATTACATGTTTCCTCCAGCAGGGGACTCAACCTGGCCATCATAGGCCAAAGTGCTGTCTTGACACCTTGGCCAATACCCACTAAATTGAAAATGATTTTCAAGTTCTCCAATGGTACCGGAGAAGAAAGTGTTCGAGATGTCGTTGCGAAGTATATTGGATTTGAAGAAAGGCGAGCGTAGCTGCATCGCTGGAGTTCAAGGTACGGGCAGTATTCGGCAGCGGCTTTTGGACATGGGCCTCATGCCCAGGCAATCGATCGAGCTGACCCGCATCGCGCCGGGCGGTGCCCCACTGTGGATTCAAATCGGTAGCAGTCACTTGGCTTTGCGCCGAGAAGAGGCTGCATTGGTATTACTCTCAGATGGGGAGCTTGCCTCGGGCAAAGCGTAGCGTGTAAGGGTGTCTAAAGGTAGTACAAACACTTCTGTCCGAGTCGCGTTAGCGGGAAATCCCAATGCTGGCAAGACCTCGGTGTTCAATGCTCTGACCGGCAGCCGCCAACATGTAGGCAATTATCCAGGAGTCACCGTTGAGCAGCGCTGGGGAGACTATACTTTTGATGGCACGAAGATCGATGTCGTTGACTTGCCCGGTACTTACAGCTTAACGTCGTTCTCGCCCGAAGAGAAGGTGGCTCGAGATGAGCTAATTGGTGGCAAACACGATGTCGTTGTTGTTGTGGCTGATTCGACGGCCTTGCGGCGTAGCCTGATGTTGCTTGCGCAGGTAATGCAACTGGGGAAAACTCCGGTGCTATGTCTAAATATGGCAGATGAGGCCAAAGCTTCCGGACAAATCATCAAGCGCAAAGAACTCGAGGCCAAACTCGGCTTTCCGGTTGTGGAAATGACGGCTCACAAGGGAATCGGCAAAAACGAGCTGTCCCAAGCGATTTTGCGAGCAGCGCGGCAGAACACGGAGATACGCTGTCCGAGCCTCGGTGAAGAGATAGACGCTGCGCTTGAAGAAATCCATCAAGGACTTACTCTCTCTGCGGAGTTAGAGCCGGCCCACGCATGGGTTGCAACTCGACTTCTCGTCGGTGATGAGCAGATCGCCGACGAGCTAAGGGAGCAGGGCGCAAATGCCAATGCGATGGAGATCGTTGAGAAGCAGCGTGACAAACTCAATAGCGAGTCCGATAAAGACATCGCTTTGCGAGTGACCGAGAGTTATTTCGCTTTTGTAGATGACTTACTCTCGGACGTGATCGTCACTCATGCGCGCCCGGACGCGCGCGCGACATCTGAGAAGATCGATGCTGTGCTGGTCAATCGAGCCGTCGGGTTGCCGATCTTTGCGTTCATCATGTTTGGCATCTTTTGGGTCACCTTCACTCTAGGTGAAACTCCAATGGGGTGGATTGAGGATGGCTTCGGTCTTCTCGCTACTTGG
>JAESTW010000427.1 GCA_016763395.1 Kofleriaceae bacterium | reverse complement strand
TCAATCCCCGATTGCCGACAGGCTTCGTACAAGGTAGTGGTGCCTTCGAGATTTGTCCGGATGTACTTTTGCGGAGCGACTAGACTCGGACGCACTCCGGCCAGAGCGGCCAGGTGACAGAGCACGTCGACGGAAGAATCCAGCACCTTGGTCATCGTGTCCGCATCGCAAATATCGGCCTCGATGAGGCTGTACTTGTTCGCGGGTAAGCTGGCTGCCAAAACCGCGGCGTTTACCCGTTTGGGCTCTTCTGGGTACAAATAGTCGCTGAAGCAATCTATGCCCACGACCTCGTGTCCGGCGGCGACCAAACGCTCACAGGTATGCGATCCAATAAAGCCGGCTGCTCCGGTTACTACAATTTTCATGATTTGGTCTCCTGGCCGGAAGCTCGGCGCTTTTGTAGGCGATGGCGTAGCCTGTCCAGTCGTGGGTAGAAGATGGCGAGCAGGATCAACAGCAGGCAGAGGAAGTAGAGCGTAAAGAGAAAGCGGTGGCCCTCGGGATGAAACTCCCAAACAACTCTGTGTGTGCCAGCCGGGATTTGTACACCGCGCAGTATGTAGTTGGCGCGGAACCCTTCTGCCGACTCGCCATCGACGCTGACTTGCCAACCTTTCCAAAATTTCTCGTTGAGGACAACGACGCCGCCGTTTTCAGGAGCGCTAACCTCAAATTCAACTCGATCGGGTTTGAACGAGATCAGCTTGCCCTCAACTGGGGACATTGCGCTGGGAACCTGCGGCGTATCAACGCCGATCAGATCGATGCCCTTGATGTCCGGTCTCTCAATCACAACATCTCGCCGTACACCATCGGGGCCCTCGTTGCGCATTAGAATCTCGAGCGTCTCTTTGGCCGAGTCCGATAGTGAGATATCGCCGTACCACATGATGAGAGGCGCAGGATGCAAAGACTCGAATCGTTTGCCGTCAATGCGTTTGAAGTGCTTGGGGCTAATTTGATCTGGCCGACGTTTGATGTAATTTGAGCGCATGCCGTTTCGGCCGTGACGACCGTGAAATACGTAGCGCACATTGAAGACTTCAAGAAGCTCTGGGTGCTTGGGCAGGTAGTCTTTGAGCAATATTCGATGTCGCCTATCGCCAAAGGGTGCGCCCGAGGGATAGCCGCGAAAATTGCGAATACGAAGCCGTGATCCCGGACGTTGCTCCATTAAGAATTCATCGTAGACTCGCCAGTCGGTCTCGAGGTTTTCAAGGCCCGCGAGATGCTTGCGATCTTCTTGATCGTCTACCGGTTTCTCGGTCGGTCGGGTGACAAAACCATTGCCGAAGCGAGCGCCATCCATGTAGATCGTAGTGACCAGCATAGCGGCAAAGACCCACTGGGAGCGGCGCAGGAAGAGCAGCGCAAGTCCACTGAGAGCCCCCGCAAGTAACACCGCGAAGGTCGTGCCGTAGCCCGCTGTAAAGCCAGAAATACTTTTCACGCCATCGAGCTTCATGAGAAGTGCCCCGAGCGCTAGACCGGCGAATATTGCCAATAGTGTGATGATAGACCGTCGTCTGCCCGCCTGGTCTCGGATGAGAATGTCCACTCCGTACGCGGCGGACAAGGCTAGGCACAAGGCGACAATGCACTTGTAGCGATTGGGTTCGCGGAAGAGCTCAAAGCCGGGAACGTGATTGACTAAAAAGGGCAACAAGTGTGACTTCGCGCCAAAGGTCAAATCGGCAAAAACCATCGCACAGAGCATAAACAGTAGGGGCGCCCACTTGTCCCTTCGAGGTGCGCGAAAGAGGGCGAAGAGGGCAAGCCCTAGGACCACGACACCACAATAGGCATCGACCTTGCCGGCAGCGGGCGTGATGTAACCGCGCAACGTCTCCATCATGGGCAGGGCGATGTTAAATGGATAGGCCGCCGATCGTTGTCCGCGGAAGGAGAGCGCGACGGTTTCGCCGGCAGGAATCATCAGTACCAACAATAAGCCAACCGTGATGACCGCAGCTACCGCCAAGAGCTTGGCCATTGCCAGCATGTTCTTCTTAAGATTTTCTCTGCCTCCCTCGTAGAAAAACTGCCCTGTCCGAAGTCCGCCGTACGCAAAGGCGATAAGGAGTGCGAAGAAGAAGCCTTGGGGTGGAGCTGAGCTACCGGCCAACCACAGTGCCGCGGCCAAGAACACCGAGGCCCGCCACCAACTGCGCAATCTCGCATTGGCGATGGCCCAGTCAGTTGCAATAAAGATTAGGGGTGCCCAGGCGAAGGTCCAGTTGAGGGCCGATGCTTTGTGTACGATCATGGGCACAGCGACGATCCACGACACTGCGCCGACAACGGCAGCAAAGGCGTGCAGTTTTCGTGTCCGCAAAAAGGCGTGGCTCATTGCGCCCATGATGACCAAATGCGACATGGCCTTGGCCTGGACGATCCATCCGGGTGTCCCGCCCCAAAGCGCACCGAGCCCGGCGAAGGTCCAACCAAAAGGCGAGTAGGTGCCAACGTGCATATCGGCATGGAAGGGATATCCACCGCGCTCATAGGGATTCCAAAGCGCGAACTCACCTTCTCGCAAATTGCCCGCCCAATACGCGATATCGGGCCAGTAGTACTCTAGGCAATCCCAGCCAAACCAACGCAGCTTGCCATCAATGCCCCACCAAACCTCGCGGTAGAGAACCATCACGACCGCGGTATAGAGTATGGGCACCCAAAACCACTCTCTGTGTTTCGAAAGCCAGGAGCGCATGAAGGGAGAATGGTACCTTCGACCACCTGATGTCCACCGCATTTGACACAACTCAGTACCAAGATTGCTATCCCGACGGGATTGAGAAGAATTATTGGAATCTCAGTCGCAATCGTCTGCTCCATGAGCTTGTCACTCGAGGGGAATCCACCAAGGTACTTGAGATTGGCTGTGGTCGGGGCTTGGTAGTGGACTATTTGCGAAGTCGAGGCGTGGAGATCTGGGGCTGTGACACTGCCACGACCACTGCTATCACCGAAGCGGCTGCGCCCTACTTGCGACTCGGAACCGACGCCTTTGACTTGGAAGAAGGCCGCAAGAAAAACACCAAGACGATAATGCTCCTCGACATGCTCGAGCACCTCCCTGAGCCAGAAGAATTCTTAGGACGATGCCGTGCGGAGTTTCCCAATGCGACTCGCTTCATTATCACCCTACCCGCCCGCCAGGAAATCTGGTCTAACTACGACGAGTACTATGGCCACTTCAAACGCTACTCACTTGAAAGCGCGGCCCAGCTTGTAAACTCGGTTGATCTTGACGTGTCCGAGAGTGGCTATTTCTTTCACTCGCTCTACGCCGCATCTCGGGTATTGACTCTGCTTGGCCGGAATCGAGAGACTGTCGTTCGCCCCCCCAGTGGCGCCATTGCCACGAAAGTGAACCGCGCGATCGCTGCCTTCCTCTCGGCGGAGTCCCGTCTCTTGCCCAAGACCCTTCCCGGCAGCTCACTCTATTTGGTAGCCAGATTAAATCGCTGACACGATTGGTGTCTGGCGCCAATCTGACTTGGCACACAGGCTAAGAACAACACTCAGCCATTGCTTGCGCGGACGACAAACGCAGCGAAGTCGAGCCCTGAGAACACGCCGCGCATATGCCGGTTATCCGAGGCGACAATACGGCGAACCCGCATACGAATCGCCTGCTGCGCCGCTCTGTGCATCGGCGTTGTATAGTCAGTTCGAGATGGCCCCAATATGGAGTCCCAATCACAACGAGAGGTTTCAAAGTCCATCCATAATGGTCGGATACTTGAGGGTGATCGCAGTTCGCTAGAGAATCTTGACGATGATTTGAACTCTCGCCGGCCATCCATCAATTCCGTTGTACAATGACTTATACAAAATGCGTTCATCTCATATCTCTGTATTCTTTATTCTAGTCACTTCAGTGCTGGTCTCGCAGACTGCGTATGTTCCGGAAGCCGAGGCCTGAGGACTTTCGCCACCTGTTGGTCCAACAGGTCTACCTTATGAATGCGATGGCGACGAAAGTGAGCAAAAGTGGCGAGTGGGCGTGAGTGCCGGGGCGTTTCGGACAACCATAGCCTTCGATGACGTCGATATCGATCTAGAGCAGGCTAGTGTCAGCGCAATTCTCGGATATCAGATTTCTGCCAGGGTGGGACTCGTCGCCACTGCCGGTGTAATACTGGGCGGTTCGGTAGAGCATGTCTCGAACATGTCGGGCGATGTGGGACGTGGCTTTGTGACCTCCTTGAGCGCGACTTATATTCCAGTCTATGAGACCGAGAGTCGGCCCTTCATACTTGGCACTTTCACCTTCGGCGTCTCGCGAACCACCGCTGAGTCGGACAACGGTATGTCGGAAGACTGGACTGCGGCAGATGCGCGCTTGGGACTCATGGTTGGCAAAACCTTTGGCGAGCGCTTTGTGCCCTTCGTTGCGGCGCGAGTCTTTGGTGGTCCGGTGAAGTGGCGTCTTGCCGGCCAAGATGTGACCGGTTCGGACATTCATCACTATACTGTCGGCGCTGGTGCGAGCTATCGAATCCCGGGCAAGCTCAGCATCTTTGCCGAGGCCTTGCCCCTGGGTGAACAGAGTCTCAATGTCGGCGCCAGCGTGCCCTTCTAGGAATGTGGTGTTAAATACACCAAATTCCTAGTATCTTGGGGCAAAGCCCCTGGAACTGGGCCCTCCAGGCCCAAACAACTAGGAGACTGTATTTTATACAGAAAAACACCAATCTCCTAGGAGATATCGCCGCGCGGAGAGTCCGGACTTATCTAATGCGTGTTGACACCTGCTAGTCGCCCGGAGGCAGGTTAGTTGGTGGTGGACAACTATCGCCCACCGCGACATCAACTGCCCATGACGAGTAGACCAAAAAGACCTGTCCGACCGTTGCCAATTCACCCGAAGTATTCTCGTATGCCAAGTTTTCGGCTATCTCCATTTGTTCTCTTTGTCTGTAGCTTGTTGCAAATTTTCCGGCTGGCACAAGAACAGACGACCCCATGCCAGCATTTTCAGACGAGTCGCTTGCGGTGAAGGTAAGACCGAAGTGTGCTGAGAGCGTATCGTTGTTGATTTGCCCCGGGTTGACACTTGGATTGAAACCGAGTCCAACGCGTTCCGCTGCTCAACGAAAATCTCGGACAGCTCTCGATGGAGTGACGCAACCCACTCCACTAGCTGTTTCTTTGCAGCGCTTTCGCCCATATTCTTTGTTCCTTGGTCTCGGTAATCTTCCCAGAGACAAAGCATAGCTGTTTGCAAGCTCGGTACGGGAAGCACCTCAGTTAGAGCTTCGCGATGATGTCTAAGCCGGCGGAAATGATGAACTCCACGCCGATGGCGATCACAATAAAACCGATGATGCGAGATAGCGCGTTTATTCCCGATGCTCCCAAGCGCCGGACAATATAGTGTGAACTCTTCAGTACGAGGAAGATAACTGCGGCGGCCAAGAGGGTTGCAGCGAGTACAGCGCAGCTGTCAACCAATCCGCTATACTTTTGTTTGTAGGTGATTAGTAGGGAAATTGAGCCAGGTCCAGCAATCATCGGAATTGCTAAGGGCGTAAGAGAAATGTCGTCTCTTGTTTCGATGTCTTGTTTAACCCGGTGTTTCTTCATGCCTTTGTGTTCTGTGAATTTGCCAGTCAAGAGCGCAAAACCCGAAGACGCTATGATGAGTCCTCCAGCGATTTTTAGCGACTGAATGCTAATTCCAAAAAACAGGAGCAGGTGGTGGCCAGCAATGAAGGAGATAAGCAGAATCACGAGGACAGCAATAGCGGTGCTCAGAGCAATCTTCGAGCGTTGAGCTTTGGAATGTTCTTGAGTAAGACCTACGAATATGGGCACGGTGCCAAGCGGATTCATGATTGAAAGCAGAGCTACCAGAACGGAAAGAAATATCTCCATTGTCCCTACTTTGCGCTGTTCTTGTGTTTGACCATGGCGGCACTATGTTCGAGGCAAGCAGGGACTAGGTGTCATTCCTGTGACCTTTCGGTCACAATTGTTCATCGCAACGAAATGGTTGCACCCTACGTCCATCAAATAGTCGACATCGAATCGGACAACAGCGCTCGTTAAGTGCCAGAATATAGACTCACAAGCAGTGCTGGCTGAAGCGAATTGGCCCTTCGGAACAGAGCGTGCGAGACTTGCAGCAACTCTCTTGCCGTAGAAGCCCGGACAGGGTGGCCACGGGACAAGAGACGTGACTGGGCATCATATCACGAACTCAGTTTAGGACTGTCACCGAGTTTTCCGCAGAGCGAATGTTCTTCGATGGTGGTGGCCTAGTCACCACAGAGCGCACAGCATCTGTATCGACACAGACGGTCACGTGGTCGTTTCTATAGCCGGCTGTCTTAAGCTTGGTGCCGAGTGGAACCTTCAAGCAAGTGCGAGCCCCATCAGACTTGCTGGAGCCGCCCTGTCGGAACGTCTTCACAACCATCCCAGCCCTTGTGCCGCTGGGCCAGAACAGCTCTGCTCCCTCCGGAATCTCGATGCCCTCGACCTTTTTCTGGCCTCCGCTACGAAGCATACCGAGGACCCCATCATTCTTGTTTAGCTCGCTAATCTGACCTTTGAACGACAACTCAAAGGCACCGCAACCGCTTGCTTCGTAGGAATGAGTTTGGTCGCCGTTTACACGAAAAAAGGGAGGACTTGCGTAGTTCGAGATTTCTTGATTCCACTCTACCGGGCTGCCACCGAGCGCAACTTGCGGCTGGTCCGCGTGGACCAAGGTGAAGCCTTTGCGTTCATAGACCGTTCCGGTCGATGCGGGCCGGTATCGGAGGGCCACAATTTCCTCCGGTATTGAGACAGGAAAGTGATACCCCTTAGCCCAGGCATGGCCACCGACTATCGGAGTTCCCGGCTGCAACGTGATGAACGTTCCATCATCGTAGCTCCGAGCGAAACTCTGCGACAGAACTGGCACGAGGTCGTCTGCTCGTACCCACAGCTCGATGGAAAAGTTTTCAACCCAGAAGGCACCGCTACCAAGACAGTGAATCGAAGTGCTGTCTTCTCGCAGCCAACTTACGGGGTCGGCCACTCGAAGCCAATCCCCCCGGTCCTCGATAACCTGCATCACATGGGCTTGCGCTGGGTGTGCGGCACGCCCACTCTTCCCGAAGTCGTAAGCGCGGAACGACTTTTCGGCCTCTGGTGACGTGTACAACTCAGAATCGAACCAGACCAGTACGAATGTATCGGTCGGATTCAAACCTTGCAGCGCAGGTTTTGTAGCGGATTTTGTAGCGGGCACACTGGGCACCAATGTTGGGCTTGACGCGCACCCAGATGCAAGTAAGCACACCGCGCCGTATAGGAGATGTCTCTTCATGGCC
>JAESTW010000426.1 GCA_016763395.1 Kofleriaceae bacterium | reverse complement strand
GCAGCGATTCTTCTATTACCCCGAAGCTCTAAAGCATCTAATAAGGAGATAATTGGCCTCTTGCATGCAAAAAAAAACGATTAAATGGGTTGTGATAACTTATATATTCCTATATAAAACATGCATTTACAGTGTTCCGTGTAAAAAAGAGCGGGTAAATATGCGGGAAAGTAATAAAGTCTCATACTAAGTAATAAAAATTCAAACTGGCCGAAGTTATGCGGCCTACAGCTTTTTTAGGTCTTGATTTGCAATCGAGTATGACACTTGCGTGGCCTTTCTGGGATTCCTTTGTCTATATGATCATGTCGTCTATTAGCCTCCTCTTGATACTTGGATCATTGGGTATAAGGCTCTGCTAAAATAGTGCTCAACTTGTATATGATTAACAAATTCTGGAAATGATTTAGGCAACCCGCCCTGCCCATCTACAAACCTTATTAAGGTTTAAAATAATTAACTGTATCGATATGATACGATACATATCATTGCGATACGATACAGTGAAAGGTAAAGAAAATGGCCAAAGGAATTACGTATGAAATAGTTGCTACTTGCTGCGACCTTCTGATTGCTGCAGGGATAACTCCTACACAACGCAACGTAAGGGCTGAGCTACCACAAGAGTATATGGGTTGTGGCAACTCAACTCTCGTTAGGCATATCAGAACATGGAATGAAAAACGAGATATGGCCGAAGATACTAAAGTTGATCTGCCAGAGGAACTCGTTAATGCGATGAAAAAAGCCATTAGTTCATCAACAATTGCAGCGACCCTTGAAAAGGAAAGTCAACTCGCAAAAACAACACAACAAATTGACGAAGATATTCTTTTATTAGAAGCAAATGAAGCGACCATAGCTCGCTTAAACCACCATTTAAACGAGCAAAAAGAAGAGTCCCAAACTAGGGCATTGATACTAGAAAAAGAGCTTTCAGCTACCACTTCAAAAGCCGAAGACTTAAAAAACCAAGCAATACTACTTGAAGAGAAATTAGATCAATCAATCAAACTTCAAGAAGAGGCCCGAACAGAGTTAGCAAAGGAACAGTTGAGGTTTGAGGGTGCAGAGAAGACCGTAAAAATAGCTCAAAGTCGATCCGATCAACTAGATAAAGAAATAAGTCGAATAAATGAAAAACTATCTAAATCAGAAACACAGGCGGCTACGGCGATAGCAACATCAGCTGAGCAAGGCAAGACTATCAAACGTTTGGATTCAGAATTATCAATGACTAAAAGCGAACTCGTGTCATTATCGGCTGAATATAAAAAAGTGGCTATATCTGAGTCGGCATTAAAAGCTCAGTTAGAAATGACCAATAGAGAATTGACCGGAGATGAAATGGATAAGATAGCGAAAGAATTCATGAAGGTTTTGGGGCAACATTCATCAAAGGACTAATTAGATGACTTCAACAACTTTTTGACTATTTCGATATTTTTAAACTTCACTATCACCTCACCACTCTTTAACGCCTTAATATAAACAGGGGATAAGAAAACCTGAGCAAAGGTTCTCTCTATAGTCAAAAGCTCATCATCAAGAACGATACCACCCTCCCCTTCTTCTTCGCGGCCTTGCTTATTCAACAAGTAGCTCACCCTTCTCTCTACTGCCCGAACTGTTAATCGCTTCCTAATACACTCTTTCAGCACCTTGGCCTGCTCTATATCAGACAAGGGCAACAATGCTCTTGCATGCCCCATTTCAATAACACTGTCATTCAAAGCAGTTTTACAAATGGGTGACAGCTCTAAAAGGCGCAGCAAGTTGCTTACAGCACTACGAGATCTACCAACAATATCCGCAACTTTTTGATGCGACAATTCAAACACTTTGACCAATTTGTTAAGCCCTTCTGCTTCATCCATAGGGCTTAAGTTTTCACGCTGTATATTCTCAACTAATGAAATAATTAACTTTGTCTGCTCATCTATGTTTTTCTTTACGACACATGGGACAGTCTCTAAATCAACTATATCAGCAGCTCGCCAACGCCGCTCTCCAGCAATAATTTCATACATACCATTTGGCATAGCATGAACCACCAAGGGCTCAATAATTCCTTTTGCTGATCTTATACTCTCTGCCAACCCTTCTAAGGACTCATCATAAAAACGGGTACGGGGTTGCGTACTTCCAGGACACAACAATGAAGTAGGTAGGTGAATAAGCTCATCGTGATGCTCTTCAGGCTCATTGTCTAAACCAAACGATGCTAATAATTTAGATAACTCGTTACCACTTTCATCACTTTGTTTAGATCGACCATACGCACTCGACTGAATTCCTTTTGCTAAACTTTTTCCAATTCTCTTTACCATCAACTTAATCCCTTAAACAATTCACCAAAGAAGCACGAACAATGCAGGATTGAACTCCTTCTAACAAAGGGTCAAGGTGCTTTAACCTATATATCAACCCTTCAAGCGCAACACCTGTATCTTCTGATATTAAATAAACATCACTACTATTATTGGCAAGCATACTTATACCATCAAGCTCTAAGCTTTTTAATATGTCCGCATCCGTTTTACACATATATTTTTTAAGTACACGTTCAAAAAAGAATGATTTCTTTCGAGGACCAACCCCCTCCTCTGCAAGAAAATTTTTAAAATCTAGCTTAAGCTGAAGAGGGATCAATAAGCTTATCCTTTTCGTTGACATTCCTTCTCCAGACTCTTAATAAACTCAACCCATTTTTCATGCACGCTAGTTAAATCACTCGCATCAATATCGCTGATATTAATACCAAATTTATCCATAATATTAAGAAAAATTCGTGGCTCACTAACGTTTGGAGTAGAAATAAACTTTCTTTGTCGCCCTACTTTCTTTTTCTTTTTCTCAGCAGAATCAACTTCGACGGGCTCACTGCCTTCGAGCCTAAGCAATTCTTTGTTACACTCGGCCTCCGACATCTGCGCCAACTTTGAAGCCTCTATTAACTTAACAACAACCCCACTTTCTATTGCCGCCATCAATTTATCGGAAGCGTTCTTAAGTATTATCAAATAGTACTGAACAAGAGTTCTATTAAGCCCAAACATCACGGCCACCTTACCTGCTCTGGCTTTACTAGCATCCACACCACTTTCTTGAAGGGATAAAACCAAGGATTGCAACCTATCATGTAGACCAAGTTTTTCTTGGTGGGCGTTCTCTGACATTTGAGTGATCTTATCGTCACCATTTGATTTAGAGATTACGCGACTAAAGATACCCTTTTCACCCGCTAAGATTGATGCAATGAAGCGCCGATGGCCATATCTAATTTTAAACTTCTCTCTCCCCTCTTTCAGTACTTCTATAGGTTGGAGAACCCCAAGTAATCGAATGTTATCGCGCAAGGGGATTAGTTTTCCAAATAGCTTTTCCAGCTTGCTATTACCTTTACAAATGTCTTGCACCCTTTCGTCCATAAGAGCATCAAACGCTTCGACTTCGGCCAAATTGTAATCTTTATGTTTGGGATCAATAACAAGAAAATCAGGAATGATTTTAAGCAAAGGCATAACATCTACACCTTTAGTTCTTGGGTTATCCTCATCCATCCTAATATCATTCAAGTGAACGAAATCAATATTAGCCCGCCCACTTTCACGTTCCGCATAATATTCAATTTTCTCTGATTCCAAACCGGACGTTGTGGGTGCCGCTACATTTCCAGCACCTTTTCTCACCTTAAGTAATGTCATAATTAATTACTCCTTATTATGTAGCTTCTTTTTTAAAAAGCTTTTTCTCTACAAAATGACAAAGCTGCAATGCTTCCTTCCTAGCTTCTGGGTAATTCGTAAATTTCCAAATCGTGTCAGGCGAGATACCCGGCTTATCAATTGTTGGGAAAGCTATTCTTTTTCCTATAAAAAAATCCGTCATCAAAGGTCCAATAATAGGGTCTTTATATAAGGTATCTAGGTTCTCTTGGTGTAATAAAGTTTGAATGTTCACCATGTTTGGGACGACACCAATAACCTCGATAGGCTCTTCTCTATAACGGCGCTCCATACGTTCAAACTGCAACATACTTCTTAACCCGTTCATGGGTTTTTCCTCAGGGACAACGGGATAAAGCACATGAGTCACAGCCCTTAAAACAGAGCGATTAATAGCTCCCTTCCCCGGTGGCGTATCTATAATGATTAGGTCATAGTTTTCCTGTACATCTGGATCATTAAAGAAAACCCTTAAGCGTTCGTATATCATTTCCTTAACTTCTTCCGACCTAACTAGCTCAACCGCTTGCAATGCAGATCCTACAGCTGGCAGCACTTCTAACGTATCAAAACGCGTAGGGTAAGGGGCAATAATTGGGTCGTCTCCATGAAAAATATCCGCTGAAGATGAAAGCCCATTCCATCCTGCTGTATCGGGATCGTTAATATCAAAATCAGGATGTATTGGAGGTACCTTAAAGTCCCCATCAGATGCAGTACTTCCCATATCCAAAACACTTTCAGACGCATTTTGCTGAGTATCTAGATCGATCAGAAGAACCCGTCGTTTAACTTTTGAAATGTGACCGAAATACTGAGAAAGTAAAACTGACATTAACGTTTTACCAACCCCCCCCTT
>JAESTW010000425.1 GCA_016763395.1 Kofleriaceae bacterium | reverse complement strand
GGTACTTGGGCAGCAAAAGGATCCAAAGCATCGTCTTTCCCTGCTGGCAGTTCAGGCGTCTTGTCCGGAGTTTTGTCGTCCTCTGGCTCTGCAGCGGGGAGCTTGTCGCCCTCGGTGCCCTCAGGAGTCGTCTTGTCTTCTGGAACGTTAGGTGTGGGCTCGCTCTGAGATTTTCCACGGCGAATCAGCTCAACGGTGGTTGAGCCATCTTGGTTGATCGGCATCTCGATCTCGGCGCGGTGGTAGCCACTTTTCTTAAGAAGAAATCCAGCGTAGCCGGCTCCACGCTTGATTGTATATTTGTAGGGCGTCTGTCCGAGACGAACTCCATCGGACTCGCGATACACTTTGGCGCCAGAGGGATCGGAGTCGATAACCAGTACGACGGTCTTGCTCTCCACATTTGGTACTGCCTGAGTAGAACCCGAGGCATCCACTCCCAGGGCATCCGCTTCCACGATTCTCTTGTCCGATACCGGCTGAATTAGTGCATCGTGCTCTGGTGGGGGAGACGAAGGCAACGCCGCATTGGTAGGCTGTTCGGTCTCACTGCCTCCCATGAGGGTAACAACGGCGAAAATCACGACCGCCATGCTAATGGCAGAGATCGCAATCAACGTTAGCCGGCGATTGCTAGCGGGTGGAGGCGTTGTGAGAGAATCCAGGGTATGGGCACCCATTCGCTCTGCCTGGGCAGCCGGCGAGGTCTCACTATCGATGGGGAGCATCGTCTGAGTCTCTTGCTGATCGGGCTGATAGAATTCGTTGGAGGACGCCAAGCTAGGCTCGGTATCTATCTCTGTTCTCGGACGGGCATTGTTCAGCGCGTCAATAACGTCGCTCATGGTCTGATATCGAGAGGCTGGGTCTTTCTCCAGAAGCTTCATGACGACTTCGGACATCGAATCGGGTATCGAAGCATCGTGCGCTTGAATTGGAGATGGCGCTATATGGATCTGCGCTGCGAGGATCTCACCTGAGCCTTCACCTATAAAAGGAGGTCGTCCACAGAGCATCTGGTAGAGCAGACAACCGAGGGCATAGATGTCCGAACGGTGGTCGAGCTTTCCGGCACCTTTGCACTGCTCCGGGGACATGTACATTGGTGTTCCCAGTATTTGTCCGGTTTTGGTTTCGAGCGCATCGCCTTCGTCGCCCGAGAGCTTGGCAATTCCAAAGTCGAGAACCTTAGCTCGTTCTCCTCGAGGCAGGGCCGCATCGGGCACGAGGTATATGTTGTCCGGTTTTAGGTCGCGGTGAATGATGCCGTGCCGGTGTGCTTCTGCCAATACCCCCGCAATATGACGAGCAGTTGCGATAGCATTGTTGACGGTGAGTTTGCCGATTCGCTTGAGCCTCGTCCCCAGGTTTTCACCTTCAAGGAGCTCCATGACGATAAACGCGTCGCCGTTGGCAAGGTGTCCGTAGTCATATACTTCGACAATGCCCGGGTGCTGGATGAGCGATATCGCTTTGGCCTCGTTAAAGAACCGCCTGACGACTTCCTTGTCCACGGACATGCGCGGCAGCAGAACTTTGACCGCGGCCTTTTTGCCCAAAAGACCATGTTCAGCCTCGTAGACAGCTCCCATGCCACCTGCACCGATTTGCTTGGTGATTTTGTAGCTACCTACAACTGTACCAATCATCGGTATTCCAGCTGCGACTTTTTCTGGAGTTAAGGACATTGTGGGTTCACCTGTCCTGGCGTGCCGAAGTCGCCTGGTCCGTAAAGGACATCGCCGTCACACCAGTTCAGACCATCGTCGTTGCTAGTCCCATCGTAAAAGTCGGGATCTAGGGAGAGCGAGGAACCCCTGAAGTCGGGGAAGTTCACGGTGTTGTAAAACACCCGATCGATCTCAACGCTCGTCAGGGGATTGACCAAGATGATCTCATCGGCGCCGTTTGCCAATACAAAAAAAGCAGCCATGTACTGATAGTCCAGTGTCACATCGCCGTTGAGCGCCGTATTGCTATTGTTCCCCAGTACCACCCTCTGTCCGGGAGCGACGGTTAGCGGAGTCGAAACGGTGATGCTCTCGATGCCATCATCACGAATGATCATGTTGAGTAGCTGAAGTTTTACGTTGCTCACGTTTTGCACTTCAAACCACTCAGCACTGATGTCGTTGAGTAAGCAGCCCGCCCCCTGATCGGCGCAAGGGTCTTTTTGAATCTCGGTAATGATCAGTTGTCCAGGGCCAGGTGCTGTCGCGCAATCACTCGGAGTTCCGAAACAGAAGAATCCTGATTCGATACGACAGACATCGCTGCATCCGTCACCAGCATCCTCGTTACCATCATCACAGGTCTCGTCCCGATCGTTTTGAATGATGCCATCACCACAACCAAGACTCGCATCGCTTGTGCTGGCGTCCGGTGTTGTGGCATCAATCGGCGATGTTCCATCGAGGTTCTGCGCAGCATCGGCAGGCAGTGCAGAACAAAGAGATTCGTTGGCCGAGGAATGACACATTCCGTCACTCAAACAGGTTGCACCCGAAGGGCACAAATCGGCCTCGCCACATTGCACAGCACAGCGGGTAATCCCCGGGTCAAAACACGAGCTTAGGGTGAGAGCTGCGACGGCTGATAGGGGAACAGACACAAACAACGACGACACAGAAAACGATACTGCGAGGCAACATCCTCTTGCGGACGCTTTCAGGAATCTATTTGGAATAGATATCACCGCGAAAGTCCTTTTGCCCCGTATTCCATCGTCCTGCCCGTACTCACCCTAGCAGGTCCTGTTGCCCACAGCAGCTCAAGCTTCTGGCAGATGGAAGCTGTGTTCAAGCGTAGAAAGTGGACGGGTGTGTGGGGAGTGATCATAGTGGGGAGGAGGGGATTTAGGGGCTTTCCCTGTATAGAGGCAAGTGCAAAGCTCTTGTCGCAGATCTGCCGATAACTGGTGAGAATCAAATCAGCGGAGCCAGTCGCGCGATGCAGAAGAGCCGCCCAGGGGAAGAGCCGCCCAAGAGAAGAGCCGCCCAAGGACTGATAATCAACCCCAAGACGACTCCGCCTATTCAATCATTCACTATCGCTCTCTGTTTTCGGGGCTTCTGCCGCCTTTGCGCTCGCCGGCGCTTTGCCTCGCATATTGGGGAAGAAGACCGTGTCGCGGAGAGAATCGACTCCGGTGAGCAGTGCCACCAGACGATCAATCCCAAGGCCCAGGCCACTCATTGGCGGCATTCCGTACTCCATGCACTCGATGAAGTCAGTTTCCATCATCATGGTCTCGTCATCGCCCGCGTCTCGCATGTCTTGCTGGGCTTCCACTCGCTCTTTTTGATCGACTGGATCGACAAGCTCTGAGTACGCCTTGACGATTTCCCAGGTATTGACCACAACTTGGAACATGTCGAGAACGTTGGGATTATCGGTATTGCGCCTGGCCAAAGGAACCATCTCAGTTGGGTGATGGATCAAGAAACAAGGTTGAATCATCTTGGGGCGGACAGTCAACTTGTAAAGCAAATCGATAAGTGCGGGGATAGACTTTGCCTTGCCAACCGGAACGTCCGGGCATTTGGCACTCACTTCTGCCGCCAACGCCTCGAGGGTGTCGTGGGCCATAATGTCCACACCGGTCTCTTTAAGAACAACCTCGCGATAGTCAAAGACTTCCCACTCGGCACCGAAATCTAGAGTCTGCCCCTGGTATTCAACCACAGTAGAACCGGTCGCTTCCATGAGAACATGTCGCAATAGCTCCTGGATGAAGCGCATGTTGTCTTTGTAATCCCAATAGCCAGCGTACCACTCGAGCATGGTGAACTCTTGCAAGTGTGAGCGGTCGGTGCCCTCGTTGCGGAAGTTTTTGCCGATTTCGTACACGCGCTCAATACCACCAGCAACCAGTCGCTTGAGGTAAGTCTCCGGTGAAATTCTCATGTAGAGTTTTTCTTTGAGAGCGTGGTGTTCCGTCTCAAAGGGGCGAGCCGCAGCACCGCTAGAGGCGGCTTGCAACACAGGAGTTTCTACCTCCATAAAATCGTTGTCGTCGAGGAAGCGCCGAATCGTGCGAATCACTTTGGAGCGAGTAACGAAGCGCTCTTGCACGCCATCATTCATCAGCAAGTCCAAGTAGCGCTGGCGATAGATTGCCTCTTGATCTTTTAGGCCTGAGAACTTATCGGGCAGCGGCATCATGCTCTTGGACAAAAACTCCAAGGTCTCGACGTTTAGGGTTACTTCGCCCTTTTGGGTTTTCCAAATGGTTCCAGAAACTCCAATGAAGTCGCCAATATCAACGTTGCTGAGGATGAAGAGCGCGTCTTCGTCCAGCTGCATTTTTTTGAAGCTGATTTGTCCGCTACCACTGCGGTCACGCAAATGCGCGAAGGAGAGCTTGCCGAACTTTCGCATCGCCATCAGGCGTCCGGCGATTCGTGCTGTCTGGCCTACCTCGAGTGCAAGAGCCTCTAAAACCGTGTGAGTAACATCGAATCGCTCTGCATAGACGAGTACGCCTTTGCTTCGGAGGTTCTCGAGTTTTTCGCGTCTGTGCCTTAAAAATTGTTGTGCCATAAGTCGTCTCTGTTGTGGGGGTACCTACCACACATAATAAGCCATGTTGGCGAAATTGCTCCGCTTGCTAGGGATCGGCGATGAATCGACCAAAGCGATGTTCAATAATCGTAAAGCCCGTCTTCAGATTGCCGTATTGCGGGCGACGGACATTTCTCGCGGACATCACTTTTTCCAAAGTAGCCGCAGGTTTCTGACCGCCGGGACAACGAATCAAACCTGGACAAGGAAGAGCACCATGACAAAGCTATTGCAACGAGTCACCAACCCTATCTATTCCCCACTACCACTCTTGTGTTTCGCTGCCTGTACTATCCCGGGTAGCGGTGCCCCAGCAGGACAGTTTGCCGATGCCGGTGCGGAGGTTGATGCTGGATCTGAATTGTTGGCGATTGCCGATCCTCCAACCGTCGGCCCAGAAGTACAGCGTCCGACTCCACAGTTCGTCGCTTCCAGGCAAGTCAACGCACGTTTCCTTACCTTTGAGGCCGATGCGCCGTATTGGGTCGATGATGTATTCGGTAAACGGGGTTTGCGTAGTCGCGGAGTCGCCGAGACCGAGACCGTGTCCGAGCTAGCTTTTGGGGCGTCGATGCTCAACGGTGCCAGCGATGAATTTGGGGCGTACTGGGGAACCAGCGGGCACCTCTTTTATACATCTTGGAAAACCGGAGAGTCCTATGACTTTGCTGAGATTCGGGACGTTCCACTGGTTATCGCGGACACAGAGTATTGGGTGTACTGGATGGACAAGGATGCGTGCCTCTTTCGCATCGACAAGGCCGCGAACAAGACCCAGAAAATCTCCTGCGCTGAGGGCACTCCGATAACCTTGGCCGTGACCGATTCGGTGGCCTACTGGGGCACGCAAGAGGGTGGACTGTATCGCACAGATCTAGTAGAAGGCTCTGCTACAGAGAGGATTTCCTTGGGCGTGGATGGGGATTTCTCCTCGGGAATTGTCGCAGACGTGAATGGCGTCTATTGGTCCAATAGCGAGAGTCGGACAATTCTGCGATACAACGCTACTTCACATACCGTTGACATATTGGCTAAGTCGCAACCCTCTGTTCTCGCCTTGGCGCAGGACCGATACTACCTGTACTTTTCTACCCAATGGGATGGAGGAATAAAGCGCGTCCTGAAAGTC
>JAESTW010000424.1 GCA_016763395.1 Kofleriaceae bacterium | reverse complement strand
TCCATTCTTCGTGGACATCTCAACGCGCAGGGACAGCTCGTCATCCTGGCCACCACATCGTACGATCCAAACTCGGGACAAAAGAGCGAAGGAGAACTCGCGGCTGTGGATGCCAAATGGGATCCTGCTCGTAGTCACGGAAAAACCGCTGTTGGCTTCGCTGCTAAAATCAAGCAAGATCCATGGGAAGCTCAGTCTGGAAGTGATTTTACGCTGGAGATGTTTGCTCGCAGTATTGGCGGTAAAGGACACGGAATCTCCGTCGTTTTGGGAGGTGACGCCATCAAGCACTGTGAATTCAGCTCCATCGAAGTTGGCGGCATCAAGGTGGAGTTTGCCAAGGACAGCAAAGGCCAGTACGTAGCCGAACTGCCCGAAGTTGAATTGGTTCTCGGGCTGGACTACCCGTTCAATCCCAAACCCAAGAACGACGCACAAAAACACGCTTCAGACATACTCTTAGGAGAGACTCACCTCAAGCTCACGCTTCACGGCAAAGCACTTCAGGCAAGCGGGGAGCTCATGTCAGTTAGTATTTCGGCCATCAAGTCCGACACCCCACCACTGAAGTGGATGCGTCCCTTCACCATTTCCTAGAAACTCGACCTTGTGCCAGGATTGCTAGATAAACGCCTTATACTCGTACTTGGAAAAGGTGGCGTCGGACGAAGTACTGTCGCTGCGTCCATCGCAACTGCAACCGCGCGCGCGGGGCGAAAAACCCTTCTATTTGAAGCCAATGCCAAAGACCGTTACGGTTCCATTTTTGGTAAACCGCCGGTAGGGCCCGAGATTACAGAGCTCAGAGAAAACCTCTTCGCCATCAATACGACGCCAGCAGCAGCACTGGAAGAATACGGATTGATGATCCTCCGCTTTCGGCGCATCTACAATCTTGTCTTTGAGAACCGCATAACAGAAGCTTTCTTAAAGGCAATCCCCGGTATTGAAGACTACGCCATCTTGGGAAAAGTCTGGTACCACACCAAAGAAACCAAAGGGCGAGCACCAGTTTGGGACACTATCGTCTTTGATATGGCAGCAAGTGGCCACAGCCTGTCGATGCTTCGAATTCCGTGGGCGATAACCAGTGCGGTTCCCGAAGGTCCTCTGACTCGGGACGCGCGCACAATACAAAGCGTGCTCTTGGACAAAGAGCAAACAGGTATCGCCATGGTCACAATGGCCGAAGATATGCCAAGCAACGAGGCTATCGATCTAAAAATGCAGTTGCACGATCACTTGGGAATGTCGGTCCAGCCGCTGATCGTCAACCAACTCTACGACGAGCGTTTTCCACCGGACAGTCCACAAGAAAAAATCTTGGAGATTTTGCAATCCGAGAGCGACAGCAATTCTGCAACACTCAGTGATGAACTGCGTGCCGTTACCGAGCAAGCGGCGCTCTTCCAAGCAAGGCGACTGCTCAACGAGTCACACATAAAGCGACTGCAAGCCGCATTTGAGCTGCCTCTGATTCCTCTTCCGCGACTTTTCGTACCCAAGATCGGTGTACCCGAAATCGAACACTTCGCAGAGCTCTTGCAAGCGGAATACGGCGTCTAGCTGAGGCAAAGCCCGTGGATTACTGGCCCTAGTTCCTGAGGAGCTGTACGCTGCTACTCAGTGCCTACTTCTATCAACCGCCGCGCATCGATCCTTCTTTTGGTCTGCGTAGGACTGGCAACAAATGCTTGTTCGCATGTTTCGACGGTACGGTTGCAGCCAGACAGTGTTGCCGTTGGTCCCAACTTGCGCCCCATTGCGGCGCTGCAAGCAGATGCGATAAGTGGCTATATACTATTTGTTCCGATACCAGGTGTCGACTTGGACAAAGTAGTGAACCAAATGCTAATCGCTGCAGCCAAAACAATCGGCGCGGACAAGATCGCCAATCTACGTTTTGAGATCGACCCAGCCGGTGGAATCTGGGCCCTCCGAAAGTTGTTTTTTTATCGCTCGGCGAGAGCGTCCGGGGTCGCGGTACAGGTGACAATGCCTGCGCCAGACCCGGGCAAGCTCGACGGGCCAGAATAGGTAGCATGAGTACCTACCTCAGCGACACGAAGAGCAAGCAAGAGCATGGCCTCGCTCACAGTTAAGTGGGGTAGATACTGCTACGATATGTCTGTGAGTAACGCTATCAAAAGCGCTCGCGGCGTTTTACAGGCTCAGTCCTGGTGTCGCTCGCTACTTATTCTCTCCATGCTGCTCGTAGCTAGCACTGGCGTTTCGTCCGCCCAGCCTTCTACTACAACTACCAACACAAAGGTCGCGCTGGTCGGCTTTGATGCGTTGGGTATGGATAGTGAACGGGTTCTCAGGCTCGAAACCTTATTCCACAAAGAACTAGAACGGCTCAGTGGCAATCCCGTGCCCAATCGCTTGTCCGTGCAAAAACTCAGCCGAAGGTTGCAACGTTGCGACGGCCAAAGCAAGTGCCTTGCTGCTATCGGTAAAGCTCTTAATGTCGACTACGTCATCTCTGGCAATGTTGCGGCTCTCGGCGATTCATTCATTCTCAACATCAAGGCTATCGACGTCACAGCTGGCAAAGAGCTGCGCAGAATTGAGAGCGATCCACTGCGGGGACAGCCTGAAAAACTGATCGACTCCATTCGAGTCGCCGCGTATAGGCTGTTTGCCCCGGAGCAGCTGCAAGGCGCAATTCTCGTCCTAGCTGACCGAGAAGGCGCCAAAGTCGAGATTGATGGCAAACTCGTCGGGGTAACCCCTCTCAGAACTCCAATTTTCAAATTGCCGCTCGGGCCTCATCAGTTAAGAGTCGACGGCGCGGAGTTCGGTAGCTTCCAACGAGAGGTGATCGTGCGCTTTCAAAAGACTACTAGGGTAATTGTTCGTTTAGTTGATTTGCGCGTGAAGTCGGACACTCCCAAAACGACAGAAACCAAGCTAGTTATTTTACACCGAGACCCTCCCAAAAAATGGTACCAAAAGACCTGGTTCTTGGTCGGTGCTGGCATCGGGGCAGCCTTGGTTGCAGGGTATATCGGCTTTCGTATCACCAATGAGAGCACTATCCGATGCGGAGGAGAGATATCGTGCCAATAGTATTACGAATAATACCTATCCTTTTCTTTCTTATCGGCAGCACAGCGGCCAACGCACAAAGTTCAAGCACGGTGGTAGTAGCTCCGGTTAGTAGCCTTGCCCAAACACCCTCCAAGAAGCTTGCAACCATAGCGAGAGTCATAGAATCCGGCCTTAAATCTCTGGGCAACATCAAGGTCATCACCGCCAAAGAGGTCGTGAGTCGCAGTCGAAAAGACAACAACCCAAAGATTCGCACCTGTGAAGGCGAGCTGGCGTGCATCCGTACTCTCGGCAAACTCTTTAACTCCGATTTTGTGGTCTACGGAGAACTCGGAGGTTTAGGTACTACCGAACTCTTGTATCTAAAGGTTGTCGATGTAAAAACGGGCAAAGAGCTTCGCTCGACAACTCTCAGTTTGTCATCAGGAGCAGAACAAGCTCTGGCCAGTAAGGCTGCTGCAACTCGTTTGTTAGCTCCCAACCAACATGTCGGTACCCTGGCCGTCAGTAGTTCTATCGTTGGTTCCGTACTCTTCTTAGATGGGCACAAAATAGCCAAAACGCCCACCAAACCCGTCGCCGTATTTGTTGGCTCCCATGCACTCCGAATTACCCATCCAGAGGCACGAGATTATGTCCGCTTCGTGGATATCGAGTTTGGCAAGCAAACTACTATCGATGCGACTCTCTCTCCCCTTCCGGGTGTCAATCAAGAACTAACTCGCAATGGACTCTTAAGCGATCCCAATAGCAACACCAATACACTGATCAAGCGCAATTCAACTCCCTGGTATTTTCGCTGGTACACAATCGCAGGGGGCGCAGCAGCCATTGCTATCACGAGCGCCATTATATTTAGCTCGGACGGAATCGATCCCGACTTATCAATTGACCTATAGTGAGCTCCAGCAGGTTAGACTACTCTGACTAAGCACGCCGGACTAAGCTGTAGGCAATATGCCGAACACCATCAGCACCGCTAAAGTAGTAACATACCGCGATTTCCCCGCTATCTAGCTCAACTGCCCAGGGATAGCCTAAGTCCGAGCAGGCACCATCATCGCGCAATATGATTTCCTCTGCACTGTCGATATTCCCCCCATCACAGTCGAGCAGCCTGGCTCGAATCCCCATCTTCCCCTGTCTATATCCATAACAGAGAAAGACCTGACCGCTCTTGAGAACGAGTCCGTGACTGGGATGTCCGGCAGCTTCATGCAAGGCGACTTCGCCGAAGCTTTGTCCGCCGTCAATAGATCTTGTGCTGGCAATCCGGTCTTGCGAATCATCGGTTCGCATCCAACAAACGATTGTACCATCTGCGAGAAGACTCAGAGACGGCTCGTAGATTCCGAACTCTGGCGATGCCGCAATCGTGGTGCGATGTGCCCAGCTTCTTCCTTCATCGCTCGAGACATACAAATGAGCGCTGTGTTTCGGGCCAATTCCATCGATTTGAGCATAGCTCGCTAAGAACAATTCCTGGCCAAGGGAAATCATTTGTCCGCGACATCCGCCACCGTGGGACGTGCGTATTCCGGGTACAAGATCCACATCCCCCGGCAGTGGAGGTAGGTACTGCCGCTCATCCCAGCTACGTCCAGAGTCGGAAGTCCGCCTAAGATAGCTCCCCCAAGGGATATAGGTGCAGCCGGTGTTCTTCGGACCGCCATAGGGTTTCCCTCCCCAGGCACGCACTAGGTCCGCAAAAGCTGGCGGCATCGCATACCACGAGAAAGAGGCCAGAAGAATCTCCCCATTGTCGAGCAAAAGCAGCGACGCGTCTTGATCCGCTGACTGGCCATCTACAGGCAACCCACAGACCTCACCTTGCGATACTAACTCTTGATCAAAACGAAGGCACGCAAGGTGAGAGCCAGCATCCCAGTGATACAGCTCCTCGTCCAACGCACGTTCTGAACTCTCAGCGAGAACTTCCGCATCGAAAGTCGCGTTTAGCAACCATCGGCTGTCCGGCGCTCGACGAAATACCAAGAGTAATTCACCATCCTGTGTTCGGCAAATCGAGGGAAATGCGGCCATAAAACGGGCATCTTTATAGAGTACACCTTGGCCACAGACTTCATACACACTTGCTCGAGCCATTGCGAAGATGGCGCGTTAACGCAGCGAAGAGTAGATCTGGTTGAGCTTCTTGTTGGCCGAGCTAAACTTACCATCGCCATATCGTGCGGTTGCATCTCGGAAAAGCCCCTCAGTCCTACTGCTAAGACTTTTTCCTTTCATGCGGCCGTTGAGACGCTGAATCTTTGCGGCGATAAATCCTCGGTTCACACTGATTGCCTTCACGGTCTTAACCAGCTGGCTCGAAGCCAATCGAGCGCGGCCGTAGTCGCCCTTTTTCATTGCGGCATTGGCTTCCTTCTCTAAGCCTCTCGCTTGAGCCGGCAAATCTGAAGCCAGAATGCCTTTCTTGGCCATCTCACGACGTGCCTTGGAAAGTAGAGGCTCTACGTCTTTCTTGGAATAACTCGTACCAGATGCATCTACCGTTCGGATAATAGTCGTCGCTCCACCGCCAAGCGCGCAGTCATCTTTCCACTTTGTCGCCAAGGTCGATTCCCTACGAGCAAGCGCGGCCTCTCTCTCGGCAATCGTCTTCTCTCGCTTGGCCAGTGTTCGCTCTCGGCTCGCAAGTCCGGCTTCTCGAGCAGTAATGTTGTTGGCGGCGCCACCACTGCCGATCGCAGCAATAAGCTGTCTCCGTTCCTTCATGCTAACTCGAAGCAACTTGTCCAGCTCAGACTCTTTTGTGGACAGCTCCGCCTCTTCCGCACGGAGAGCCTGTTCCTGTGTATCTATTTGAGAAGTGTCCCCGCCACTTGCGCGGACTTTTGTACGCTTGTCCGCCAGCCGGGTCCGCTTGGACTGCAGGTCGCGGCGCATCGTAAAGAGTGCATCCCTCTTGCCTAAAAGAGCGTCTTCTTCATCTGCAATTTCTTCAACTTTTTCAATTGCCTCGGTGTTGTCCGCTCCCTCACTCTCTCCACCCGAACAAGCCGACAACAATAGGGCGGATAGAATTGCGCCAGTGCTCGCGGAACGAAAGAGTGAAAATATTGATAGTCGCATTACCTTAGTAGTTTAACTAGATGTCCGAGCCGGAAATAGCACCCCGGCCCAGCGAGAAGAAATAGTTTCCCGGTGGGTCGAATCAATGAGGAATACCTGTGGTATTTCGAAGAGATAGAGCGAAGCTCGGCGTCTGCGGCAAGGGCCGATTTCCGCCGCT
>JAESTW010000423.1 GCA_016763395.1 Kofleriaceae bacterium | reverse complement strand
GAGTCTGCAGGTCTAGTGCGATCTGTTTTAGCCGCTCTTCGGTGGGCACGCTCCATCGCCACAACCGGTCTTCGATTTTTAGGCTGCAGTCCTGCCCCTCCAATACGTCGGACAATTCGTCTCTAGCTTGCTCCAGGAGGCTGCACAGCATGTCTGGCGTGGTCGCCCATTCGCCATACTCGCTGTCAGTGCGCATCAAGAGCTCGTTTAAGGCAAAGTCGGGCCCTAAATATGCGAAGTTGATTCCCTTCTTAGCGGCGGCAAAGACCTGTGTCTTGGCTAGGAAGGTGTGTGGCCTAACGAGCCCCTGGTCTGAGAGAATTTCGCAGTCAAGGAGCGCGATCGTCTGTCCCTCAAGTTGCTTGAGGAGACTGGAACTCCCCAGCTCTCTAAGCAAATCTAAGTGGCCCATTAGTGACACATCCCAAACGTTCATAGCGATGCCGAGGTTGGTTGCCAATCGCTCCCAGGCAGCAAGTTCTTCAGGAACGGTGCTTTGGTTGACAACTAACAAGAGTTCGGTTCCCGGACGGGCGGTATAGGGGCGCCCGACACGGGTCGTGAACTCTCTGTATTGAATCGCTCGGAGTTCTTTCGGGTTGGCTACATGGCCAAGATCCAGAGCGAGGCGAATTGTGGCACTTCGATAGTGCTCGATGTGTTCTTTGATGCCGAGTACAAGCTCGAATTCGAGTTTCTCTCCGGCCTTCAGAATAGGGATTTCTTTCATCCAGCCGTCGGCAAAGGATTTGAGTTGACCTTCGCTATTGAGAAAGACCAAATCTTCGTGAGATAGATCGCTCTCATGGAGATTGAGAATAACTCGTAGTGTTCTGCCGCTTTCTGACTCTCGCCCCAGCGCAGCGGTGGATTGGTTGACAACTTGCCAGCGAACACGGCTCATCTCCCCAGGAGCCAAGCTGTGCAGTGACTCGAGTGGCGAAATTCGCACTGGGAATCTGATTACGAACTTTCCGTACTCATCACTTTTGTCGGATTCGAAGGCAGGAAAGTCTCGGCGAACTTCGGGCAAGGTTGCCCGCAGATGCACGCTCTCTTCAATCTCCAGGGGATCGCTTGGACCGTTGGGCGTGTATTCACCAATTCGAAATTTGAGTTCTCCCTGTAGCTCACAACGCAGTCCGGCCTCTAGTCCGGGAGGGACCACAAGCTCTTCTTTCTCTGGGTGTACCCACCCCGTCCTTCGTAGCCGAGCGATGAGATCGCTATGTGTCGGCGTTGGCATGCCACCAACATTTCGAGAAACAAGGTCAAAGACTCGAATCATCTCCCCCGGTTCGTAAACGGCGTCCGCGTTGATACTCTCATGAGAGAAACTCTCAAGGCTTAGTCTGTATCGGGAGCTGTATCGCTTTTCTCCACTGTCTCCCTCAACTATGATTTCAATGTCCTGGGATTCCCCTTCCGGGCCTTCGGACACCGCTGCATATCCGGAACGTCCACTTGCTCCAGCGCTACCCCTGTATCCTCCAGGCTTGCTGTGATAGGTGGTTCTAGTTTGGCTATTTCCGTTCCCATCGGTATAGGAATGTGATTCCGTCCAGGAATAGGAGGAGCCGCCGCTACCTCCAGCGCCTCCAGCGCCTCCACTCCCGTTTATTCCGGCGTCTCCGCCATCACCGCCTGTGAGCTCGTGGCGAGCGAGAATAAGCAGTTGTGTCTCGGACTCTTTTACACGTAGGTGTACCGAACCAGCATGTCCGCCGCGAGCACCGCTGGTTGCACTGCCGCCTTTTCCTCCGCTGCCACCGTCGCCTCCGTTTCCGCCGGAGGAATATCGAGTTGCATTGCTGCCCCTGTATCCCCGCGAGCCATCACCACCGTTTCCGCCATCACCACCATCGCCACCACGACCACCATTTGCCAGTAAATCTACCGTTCCCGCATTTCCGATTAGTAACGACTGGTCATACTTTGTCTCAGACCCATCAGGGCTGGTAGATGTCCCGGACAAATGTAGAAACCCATCATCGTCACCCTTACTCAGAGTTAGCGAAATCTGTCCCGCATCTACACCCGCATGCGCCGTCGCCGCATTACCACCGCTTCCACCACTGGAGCCGCTGCCGCTTCCATCTGCGCCATCGTTTCCGTCACGGCCCCGAGCGCCATCTGAGCCAGAGACCGAGAACACCGCCAGAGCCTTGTCCGAATCGTCATGAGAGCCGAGGTCTACTTCGCGATGTAGTTTTCTGTACGGTCCGTCCACCGAGCTAGTGTAGTTTTTCGGGGTTGGGTTCTATAGCTATCCGTATGATAATACGACCTGAATTTACACACAGTGCAAAATTGCCATTCACGAAGGTATAACTCGCTGAGATTATTAGAGCAGGAGCTGGTGGTTCCCAGTCTGATATTTTCTAATATGAAAGGTAGCTCTCCATGTCGTTTGGAATTCATTATTATCTCGATATGGATGTCCAGCCTCCTGTGTAGCTGGGCTAGTTGAAAGGACAAGCGAGTTGTTTGCCCATGGGTTTGGTCTCTTAGAGTTTTACGCCATAGAGTGCGACTAACTTCTTTTGCTTCTTGGACTTGTAGACGGCTACCGGCCAACCAATTTGAATCTCCGGTTTCTTCTTGTTCTTTTTTGAGGACCTGGGCGCTTTCGATCCAATGTACGACATCGACATATTCAGCTTAAGTCCTGTGGCAGCGAAGGCCAAGTACCTCGATCGTATCGGACGCAATATGCCCGGCACAATCGATCAATAATACAATTTCAATACGTGTGTGCTCATGTACTGAATCAGCTGCCAGACTCTTCGACGAAGTAACGGCTTGCTGCGACTCTTACCAAACTCATGTAGATTCCCGAGCGAGTAGGCCAAATTCACTGCTTAGGCGTATGGTATGGATATGAAACTGTCTAGCTTTCTTAGCTTCGCGCTGCCTCTTAGCATTGTTGTCTGCGCTTGCCACGATAAGGGCAAGCGTTCGCCGGCGCCGCAACCCCAGGTGGCAATCGCTCCAACGGCTGCATCAGGGCTACCCGCTCCCAGCACGAAACCAGCTAGTCCCGTTGACCCTGTGACTGCCAAGACGCCATTGTGCCGGCCTAAAGGTGACGAAAGTGTCCGAGATTGTGATAGTGAGGTGCGGGGGATTTCCGAGAGTGAGTTGCACGCCCGCTATGGAAAACCGGACAACAAGTCCGAGTTTATGGCTACCAACGGCGCAGGAGAAATGCGGGTCGAAATACTCAACGACTACCCGCCCTCCGATCCGGCCAGCGAGACCACAAAGATTGTCGAGCACACCTGGAATGGCGATGGATTTACCTTTGTGCTCTTCTTGCACAAAAAAGATGGTCGTTGGGAGGGGCTACAGGCCCTCAGTTACCTTGATGGAGTCGAGTTCTAGTCATAAATCTGTAGGATGTCATAGTATTAGCTTCCGTCGAAGCGCTGCCAATACTGTTAAGATATATATGCATGGCCGTTGTGTTGGCCGCTTTGAGCCGATGAAACATCAACTACATCGGCGGAAATAGAACACTTGGTCGGATGAATTCGGGACTTGTCCGAATGATATGGAGGCTAATGTTCTCTGAAGGGTAAAGAATCCGTGATCTAATTTCTGTAGGGGAGTACGATATACAGGTATGCAATCCCCTAAGCTGTTAACCACTTTGTTTCTGCTCTCGACAATCACTGCTTGCGGGGATTCGGCGGTGGGTGGCAACGGAGATGGAGACGGCGGAACTCCTCGGCCGGAGTGCACCGACACCGATACCGACAGTGATGGCATTTGCGACGAGGAGGAGATTGAAAACGGAACTGATCCGAACAATCCAGACTCCGATGGTGACGGTATCGATGATGGCGATGAAATCACTCGTGGGACAGATCCGAACAACCCGGACACAGATGGTGACGGCATCAGCGATGGTGATGAGATAACACTGGGAACCGATCCGCTAGTTGCCGATACAGCTTGTGCACAAGACGAAGCGGAGGCCATCGCAATCAACAAACCCGTTGATATCATTTTTGCGATTGATAACTCGGGGTCCATGTCCGGTGAAATCCAGGGTGTGCAAGATAATATTAGCACCAACTTTGCATCGATTATTGGCTCGAGTGGAATCAACTATCGCATCATTATGGTTGCCGCGCACGGAAACGTGAATAGCCAGGACATCTGTATTTCCACACCGCTCAGCGGACACTCATGTTCTCCAATTCCAGCTGTACCTACGCAGACTGAGACCTACAAGCACCACAGCATCGGGCTTGGCAGCCATGACAGTTTTCAAAAGATTTTGCAAAGCTTCAACAGCGCAGATCAGTTCGATCTAAATCCTGCTGGTTGGTCCGAACATCTTCGTGAAGGCTCGTTCAAAGTGTTCATTGAATTCACAGACGACAGTGCCCGCAATATGACTGCTGTAGAGTTCAATGACGCACTCCTGGCACTGAGCCCACAACACTTTGGGACCGCGGCAGAGCCCAATTATGTCTTCCACTCCGTTGTTGGACTTGCGGCAAAAGATGCCAATGACCCGTCTATCGCGCACTTGCCCACAGACCCAATTGAAAGTGGTCAATGTACACCAGGTTCGGTCAACGCGGGCCCTGAGTATCAGGCTCTTAGCGTTCTGACCGGTGGACTGCGATTCCCGCTCTGCGATCCGGACAACTACGACGTCATCTTTCAACGAGTCGCGCAAGGTGTTGTAGAGTCCGTTGGCGTACCGTGTTCATTCGGACTTCCCGTTCCAATGGACGGACAAGAGGCCGATCCAGCTCGGGTCGTCGTTACCTACACACCAGCAGGCACCGGGAATTCCATCTCGCTGAATCGGGTAGCTGACCTCGCCGCTTGTGCGTCCGACTCCTGGTACACGGATGCCGCAGACGACATTGTCCTGTGCCCGGACACCTGTACAACTGTCGAGGCGGATGAAGCAGCACTGGTGAAAGTTCTCAGCGGCTGCACTGGTCCCGGCGTCGACTGATTATCCTGGCCCCTTGATACGGGGCTGGCGAACTATTCCTTGTGGCCCTTGGAGTCCACAAGGAGTCGGTTTCCCGCCGCAACAAAAAATCTTCCTCCCAGAACCCAACTGCTTGGCTGCCAATCGAGAGAGAAGTCCGATGACAACTCGGACAACGGCTCCCACGACTTTCGACTGAGTTTTCCACGAGAAACGAACTCTACGTACCGTCCGTAGATGTTTGGGCGTGGGTGGTGAACATCGGCAATTACCATGCGTCCTTCACTCGATAACAACGCGAACCAGTCGCTCAATACTTCATCCCAGTTTTTAATTACACTCAAGCTCAAAAAGCAGAGAACACGATCAACCTCACCGATTTCAGCTAGAACCCTCTTGTCTCCACCAGGCTCTATTTCGACAAGCTCAATGTTGGTCCACCCCGCCCGTTGAACTCTCTTTTTCGCGGCCCGAAGCATGCCAGCCGAAGTATCAATACCGATGATTCTACCGTTGGGGCCAACACTGTTCACCAGGGCAGCAAACGATGCTCCCGTACCGCATCCGATATCAACGACAGTTTGCCCTGGGGTGAGATTTAGGGCTGTGTTGGCCTGAATTCGGTGCTCTCGGTATACACGTTCCAATACCACATCGTAGAATTTCGCAAAGATATCGTACCAGGCCATAGTATCCCAAAGTAACACTGACAGGCACTATCGAGGGATCGCTTGGCGCCAAAATAGGATCCGATTGCGACAAGTTCTTACTCGTGAGACTTCCGGTAGGAATGCGGCGTGAGTCCTGTCCACCGTTTGAATGCACGCTGGAAGGCGCGTGGTTCTTTGTAGCCTAGCGCAAACGCGATTTCAAATCCGGCGAGACAGGTTGTACGAAGTAGGTCCTTGGCTTTATGCATTAGTACTTCGTCCAGAAGTTCTTGGAAGCTTGTTCCCTCTTCTTTGAGTTGTCGTTGCAAAGAGCGAAGGCTCTTTCCTAACGATGTTGAAACACGCTCTGCCATTCCGCCGTGTTTGGTTGCCTCAAAGCATGCATCAATAGTGTCGACCTGTGTTTCTATCCATTCTATGACCTCTATCGTGAGAGGGCATGCACCGAGAACGCGTTGTTTTCCGATTTGTTCTGCCTGTAGCCGGAGATAGCGTTCGAGATCGGGGCTGGCACCGATAACCGGTCGCTCCAGATCGTGTTTGCGGTACGATAGTGAATACTTTTGTCCGGTACATGGGGGAAGGCCAAAGACAGGCAGATAGTGTTCAAGTGGCGCGCAGGGTGGCTGTCCGAATATGACACGATGGACAGATATACTGGTACCAACCAAACGTTCCGAGAGGCGATGCGAACTCACGAGCATTGCTTCCATAGGATGGCGTCGGTCGGTTAAGCGTTTGTCCGCTTGGAATTCAATCGTTACAACTTCGTTATCGAACTTCATTCCTACTTCAAGCCCTGGATCGACCACGTGTTGCAGGCGAATAAAGAGGTCGATCGCTTGGCCAAGAGTCGCTGCGTTGGCACAGGAAAACCCGACAACACCTAGGTTGATTTCGCCCAAGAAGGCACCAAAGTCGACTCCGACAGCGTGCTGAGGGAAGTGCTGCGCCAGGGCATCCCACAACGCCAAACACTGGCCAAAGGGCACGAACGCGTCCGGATCGGGGAAACCATGTTCGGGAAGTCCCCAAGACGCCAGTTGCGACGCCGTTATGCCACCGTGCAGGGCGTGGGCGAACAGGGCTGCTGGTAGCGCGGCGAGTATTGTGTTTGGCATTGTCCGGTACCTTATCAAAATCGTGCTATATGGAAACCGTCCGTGATAATACTGCAGAGGATATGCCGGACACAATCGCCCTTGCCAAATGGGACAAAAGGCTCTACAGTGAGCGAATCATGCGTAGAGAACTCAACATTCAAAGCCAGGCCTCGACAGGCCGGTGCTCAATGGGTCGATATTCGACACTGAGAGCGATGAATCGTTATGCAGATCTTTGTGTTTGGCCAGTAAGTCGCTAGCCCGCTGAGTCGGGTCTCTAGGCCGATTGAATCGGGGCCCGCAAGGGCTGCGATGTTTAGGGTGGAGTCGCGAGTTGTAGCCCACGGTACTAATTCTCACGGTTCTTACTGTGGCAGTTGTGAATAACTGTAGTAAGAGCGTGCAGTTGTAGCCAGGCGTTCACCCATGCGAAGAGCTATGCTAGTAGTGCGAGCTCGGACGCGCCTCTCAGCGGGACATTACATTCCCGTCAGCCCATTGGCTGGCTAGGGATTATTCTGTGCTTAATGCCGACAAGGTAGGGGCACTTGTGCGCCAAAACTCGGAAGTAAGGTACTTCCACTACAAGAGAAAACCAGATGCTAAGGACAATAAGAAATATCGGAATCATCGCCCATGTTGACGCGGGCAAAACCACGCTCAGTGAACGAGTACTACTATATACAGGTCGAATTCGACTTGCTGGAGAAACTCATGAGGGAGCATCGAAGCTCGATCACGAAGCTCAGGAGAAGAAACACGGTATCACCATCACCGCAGCTGCGGTCTGTTGCCAATGGAACAATACCCAGATCAACTTGATTGATACTCCCGGACATGTCGACTTCACAATCGAGGTGGAGCGATCTCTGCGAGTGCTTGACGGCGCGGTTTGTGTATTTGACGGCGTTGCGGGAGTGGAAGCTCAGACTGAAACGGTTTGGAAGCAGGCGGACAGATATCGTGTGCCGCGAATCTGCTTTGTTAACAAACTCGATAGGCTCGATGCCAACTTAGATACTGTAGTGGAGCAAATTCGACACAAATTGCAATCTTGTCCGGTTGTCGTATGCGCTCCGATTGGAGCGGAGGCAGACCTGTGTGGTGTCGTGAACATTATCGATATGAAAGCGCTTTATTGGGATAGGGAACCTGATGGTTCCACATATCGAGTGTCCGAGATTCCCGACGAATTGCTAGAGCGCGCGAGGGTGTATCGAGAGGCGCTACTAGATGTATGCGCTACCCACAGTGATGCGATACTTGAATGTATATTGGAGGAGAGAGATGTACCTAAAGAATTGATAGTAGAAACACTTCGCAAAGCGACCTGCAATGGTGAAATCACGCCAGTGCTTTGTGGCTCAGCGTATCGCAATATCGGCGTTCAGCCGCTATTGGACGCAGTTGTGGACTTTTTGCCCGCGCCTGCTGAAGGGGAGACTCTTGAAGATCTAGAGGGACGTGGACAGCGCGCGCGAAATGAGGCGGAGGCGATGACAGCCCTTTGTTTCAAAGTCGCGTTTGATCGCCACGGACAGACTAGTTTTGTCCGAGTGTACAGCGGTGTGCTACGTCAAGGAGCGAAGATTGTCTCAGCTCGAGATGGACAGACCTTGCGAGTGGCCCGTTTGGTCCGACTCTTTGCCGATGCTCGTGAGGAAGTCTCAGAACTTCGCGCAGGTGATATCGGCGCGATTGTCGGTCTATCCATTGGTAGTGGCGATACCTTACACGCTCCGGGAGCCCCGTTTGCCCTAGAAAGCATTGTGGTGCCCGAGCCCTTAGTTGAGGCCTCTGTCGAAGCCTTAACTTCTAGCGAAGATGAAAAACTGAGTCGAGCGCTTGCTCGAATAACCCGCGCTGATCCCTCCTTGCGTCTCTCAACGGACGAGGAAACTGGACAGCGTCGTTTGGCTGGCATGGGTCAGCTTCATTTGGAGATTGCTATGGAAAAGCTCGAAACAGAATACAAAGTACAGGCTCGTATTGGGCGGCCTCAAGTGGCATATCGTCAGACTTTGGCTGGGGGGCGTCGTTTGGAATTCACCCTGAAGAAGCAAACCGGTGGTCCTGGTATGTTCGCGAAAGTCGTTCTGCAAGTCACTCCGGCGCCTCGTGCGTCCGGGCTATGCTTTGTTGATCGAACGAAGGGCGGCACAATTCCTCGTGACTTTGTCCGGGGTGTTGAGACAGGCGTTCGCGATGCGATGGCTCTTGGAGTTGACGGTATTCCGCTGGTCGATCTCACCGTCGAATTGCTAGACGGCGCGACTCATGTAAATGACTCCAGCGAAATGGCGTTTAAGATAGCGGCACAGCGAGCTATTCTCGAAGTGGCTGGCATCGTCGGATGCATCATTCTTGAACCAATCGTCAAACTGGAGGTCGATGTTGCTGGTGATTCTACTGGCGCTGTTGTCGCGGACATCAGTCGAAGACGTGGTCGTGTGGAATCCATTGACGGATCGGACGTAAATCGCGTCGTTCACGCAGTAGTGCCTCTTGCAGAGACATTTGGGTACGCGGGATCGTTGAGCGCAATGACCAGTGGTCGCGGGCGTTTTCGAATGAACCCAGTCGGTTACCAAGCGAAGGCATGACTAGCCAACCCCGCTTTTCCTCGTCTTGGGGAAGGGTGGGGATTTTGTCGTTTGCCAGTTTCTGTGAAACCGCAGTGTAGTCATAGAGCGCACAAATGCGTTCATCAGCATCGTGTTAGTATCGTTCGCTATGAGACTGCAAACCGTCGCGCTCGTGTTCCTCTTTTCTGCATGCGGAAGCGATGGCGTCAGCTCGTCGCAAGATGGCGGCAGTACCAACGATGGCGCGTCTAGCCGGATAGATGCCGGTCCGCCCGTGTCCGGTTCTCTCAGTGAGCAGTATCCCGGTGATGTCGGACTGGCAGACGACGACGCTGTCATCTTCTTTGACGACTTTGAAGCAGGCTGGGGGCGCTGGGACGGCCCTTCTGCAGACACCAAGTACCTTACAATTGAAGATGACGGCGGACGAGCAAACGCAGGTACTCACTTCTTGCGCTCAACCGTGACCTTCGATGACTTGGCCGAAGATCAATACATCTCTTCTTCGACACGAGTTAGTTTCGATCAAGTCGATGAAATCTACTGGCGCTTCTACGCGCGCTTCCCGATTGTCGCTCCCAATCCGCATCACTGGGTTCGAGTCGCAGCGGGAAATGAAAATTTCAACTCAAGTGGCTTAGCCAACACGGTGCCAGATGGGGATAAAGGATTTTGGTTCGACTTCGACATTAGCAACAAAGACCTGATGAACTTTTACGTGTATTGGCAATCCATGCGCAGCGGAAATTGCAACGACGGCACTACGACGCCAGGTTGTCCGGG
>JAESTW010000422.1 GCA_016763395.1 Kofleriaceae bacterium | reverse complement strand
GCCTCATATCGTTATGGTGACACGGTTCACCGCTTCTTGGTTAACGGGCAAACCGGTGAAGTAACTGGGACCGCCCCATGGTCTTGGGCCAAGATTACCTTGGCTATCATAGTTAGCGTGGGTCTAGCGGTTGGTGCCTATCAACTGTGGGCTAGCGCTCAAGCAGCCTAACTGCTCGTCGCGCAGGATGCCGCCTGTCCTAGAACTATCGGACAAGGTAGGTAGCCGGCGGCATGTATCCGGTTTGTGAGTACACCTGAATCGATGTTGGCCCACTTTGCAAGCTACCTGCCAGAGTCGGAATCACACGAAGCATTTGGTTAAATCGTTTTGCTGGTTGCAGCGGCGCTACATGGAGCGTGACTTGTCCGTCAGCTTTTTCAAACCGGCTCAGAGCACCCGAGGCCACCATAGTCTGTAGTGCCACGTCATCGACCTGAAAGCCAGCGGGTAGGGCGAGCTTGATTTGAAAAGGAGTTCCGCTGGGAGCGATAGCCTGTACGCCGATTTCTGCCGCTTTGCCCACTTTCATGTTGTCCGGTACTTCAATCGCAAGCTCGGTGCCGATGGCTGACTCTTCCTTCCACGGTGTCCACGACGTGGTTGTGAGAGAAAATCCCAGCCCTGGAACTGCTGGAGTAGCACTAATGCTCCACTGGTGAGCACCGGTAATATCCAAGTCACGTGCACTCAGGTGCAAGGCTTCTCGGATCTTGTCTTGCTCAAGATTGCCAGACGCGACAATCTCGCCGTCTTTGCGAAGCTCAATTTTTACAAGCTTAGGAATGGGCTTGCCAAAGAGGGCAATCGCGGCCTCCATCGCTACGAGGTTTGTCCGACCATCTCCCCAACCGCGACTCGGTGAGTAGGCAGCGAGAATGGTGGCACCCAAGTCTGCAAGTGGCGCGTCGTCAACTGATTGCAGGGCCAACACAGCCAAGGCAGTCGCTTCGACTACGCTCGGACGCTGGCCGTCAGCTCGGACAACTCCTTGCGGGAAGACAAGATACTTCGAGCCATCTTCACGAGCGGTAATGGAGTCCAGGATTAGGGTCTGCAGTGTTTTGGCGAATTCTCCGTTTGCGCCGTTGCTTGCAAGTATCGCCGCAGCCGTGTACGGGTCTGAAATCTCTTTGGAATGGCGTTCAAATGCGCCCTTGGCTCGGATTACTACGTTTGGAGAATCCTTTGCCGCCCGCGCACAGTCTGCGGTTGCAACGAGCAGGCGCTGCAAGGTCCATCCGCTTTGTCCGCCGCATGTACCGTCCGGGGACTGTGAAGACTCGATGGTCGTGATTGCCCGGCTCGCCAACCTCTCAAGTACCGGGTTGCCCGGGTGGGAGCGAGCGGCTTCTGCGATGAGGGCTGCGTTCGCAATAGAGAGCACACGGGCGTGCTTCATGACCTTCTGTGTGGCAGTAATGGTCAGCTTTCGAAGTGCCTCGGTGTCCGCTTCGTCTCCCAATGCCTTAAGAAGCGCCGGGGCTTTGCCGGCCAAGAGCAAGGCAAAAGCGTCCGACGCAACGCCACCTCGATGCACCGAAGCGCTGAGTTCAGAGCGAAGAAGCGCCAGAGCGCCGGGGAATACGGTGAGTCTGGCAATGCCTTTGCTCGCGCCGGCCGCTTTGGCACCGGTGAGAGAAAATTCTCGGGGCGCTGCAAGAGTGCCACTTTTATTTTGGCTAACAGCTTTGCCTACTGGCAAAACATCGAGAGTGCGAATCACCACATCTCGCTCTCCCATGCGCGCCATGAGCCGAAGTTGTCCGGCCTGTTTAGTCGAAACCTCGGCGTATCGAATCGCGCTACTTCGTTTTGGTATGGAGACTTGCCACGAACTTGTTTTGAGGCTGCCTCCTTCGACCTCAATCGAGAGCTTGGTTTCGATTGCCTCATCGCTATTGTTGATGAGTTGTACGGGAATCGAAAGACTATCGCCGGCTCTCAGAAAGGAGGGCACGATTGGGTCGACGTAGGCTGGCAAGCTTCCTTCAAAGCTGAGGCTAGTGCCTGTTTGCTGGCCATTGCGGCTGTGAGCAAGTCCGAGAATCCGCCACGTTGTGAGCCTGTCCGGGACACGGACGCTGACGCTGGCATTGCCGGTATCGTCGGTAATGACTAAGGGATCGAAGAGAAAGGTCTCGGGGAACCATGCTCTGGGGGCAGGACCCTGCTCGCCGCCGCCCAGTATGCCTCCACTACCTTTGCCTGGCCCACCCACGCGTTTGTCTTCCTTTTTTTCCGCTAGGACTCTTGCCACTTTCTTTGGTGCCGCCATCGGCTGGTCTTTACCTCCGCCACCATAGCCAACGCTGTCGTCCATGGCCCGCTCTTCGGCTTCCATGGCAGCTGGCATGGCCATTGTTTCGACAGGGGAGTTTTCTGCGGACTTATCTTGACGGTGAGTCGCTGAATATGTTTTTAAGTCGTCATCGTCACTCTTGCTCGACTTTGCCTTGCAGGACAATGCCGAAGAGAGAAGTACTAAGGTCGCGACTATTGCTTGTGCTCGATTCATGGTTGCTCCTTCATGACCCATTGCTGCCAGTTTTCAACATCCTCAGGTAGGCGAGTGGCGTCAGCAACAACTTGTGCCGGACTGACGAGCGCCAATAGATCGGAGGGTAGCGAGTGCAGCCTTAGCGGCCGGCCGTAGGGGTCTACAATTGCATGGCCGTCTTTCTCGCATGCGCTCAGTGTTTGTTTCCAAAGCGTCGCCATTTGTTTTGGCGTCATCACATCACCTTTGGCCGCCGAGGACTCCCAAGATCGAGTTTGCAGGTGAAGTTCTGCAAGGGCGATATAGAAGAGGTCGGTGAGTTCGCTGATTGGCGCAAACTCAGTTTCTGCCGAACGGTAGAGAACAGTGTCCATCTCACCCGGTGGCGGCACGCTTTGTACTCGCAATACGGTTGCCTCTGCCGCGAAGGTACCTCGAATTCGTCCGACGCTCAGCGCTTGTCCGTCGAGGGTGTCAAAGGCTTTACGTTGCATCGTTACGGTTGGGCGAATAGAACTCATATCGTCCGGGCCACGCAAGGTCGCGATTTGTGACAAGCTATTGTCGACTCCAAAGAGTCCGACTGCTGCTTTGGCTTCCTT
>JAESTW010000421.1 GCA_016763395.1 Kofleriaceae bacterium | reverse complement strand
TGCAAGTGCTCAAAGGCGTTGATGGTATACGTTTCTGCGAGTTTACCGACAGTGACGTGGTCCGGCATCCCTTAGTAATGGATGTAATTCGGGCCTACGACAGGCGAGATTCGGGCAAGCAAGGGTGATGCACTAGCCAGCATCAATGCTAGGATGAAGGTGTGAAGTCCCTTTCCAGCATTGAGGATGTCGTTCGCGTTATTGCGGAAGACTCGCGATTGTCCCTGTGGAATTGTGCGGAGGAGACACCGGGAGTGTTCACCTTGCGGCACGAGGACAGACTCGTTGTCTTGGCCTCGTACAACAAGTGGCGTGACGAGCAGGCGCTGCACACTCTACTAGAGGCGGGAAAAAAGCCGGGATGCACACTCTTTCTTTTTGGCTCACTGGAGCAATTCGAATCTTTGGAGAACCTGAACGGCGCGCATTTGTTTCCGCTGCCCAGTTCGAGCACACTATGGGTTTCTGCGTGTAATTCAGTCGCAGGCTTCGCTCCGCAACAAGTCGCCGAATTGCAGTTGCAGCTCGAACGCGCCCGCTACGAGAGCGATCTCTTGGTAGACATCGGCCGCGCCCTATCTCAGGAGCGGAATACCAAACGGCTGTTGGAACTTATCTTACGAAAAGCTCGCGAAGTTACCAACGCCGATGCTGGCTCTGTGTACATCGTCGAAGGGGAGTCGGACGACCTGACGGCACGCACCCTGCGCTTTACTGAGTCGCAAAACGATTCTCGAGAGATCGAGTTTGAGGGCTTCACAATGCCGGTGTCCGCAAGCTCGATTGTCGGAACTTGTGTACTAGCCGCCGAAGTCATCAACATTCCCGATTTGTATCAGCTCGATAAAGCTGGCGAGGGCAACAATCCCTGGGGCTTTGTCCACGATCAGAGCTTCGACAAAAAACACGGGTATCAAACCCACTCCATCGTCACCATTCCGATGATTTCGGCACGCGAAGAGGTGATTGGAGTGATTCAGCTACTAAATCGCCGCAAGCCGGGAGCCTTAAAGTTTAGCTCGGAGGAGAGTATCCAAGAGAAGGTTCTGCCTTTCGACGAAGCCTCGATTAACTATGCGACAACTCTGACCTCACAGGCATGTATCGCGCTAGAGAACTCATTGCTCTACGACGAGGTCAAGACTCTCTTTGAGGGCTTTGTGAAGGCTTCGGTTACGGCTATCGAATCGCGCGATCCAACTACCTCCGGACACTCGGAGCGGGTGGCAGACTTGACAGTGGGCTTGGCCAAAGTGGTGGACCGGGCGGACAGCGGTTCCTACAGTGGGCTTACCTTCGACCCGGACGAAATCAAGCAGATCGAATATGCAGCGCTCTTGCACGATTTTGGCAAGGTTGGTGTCCGAGAACACGTGCTCGTGAAATCCAAGAAACTCTACACGCACGAGCGGGACATCATTGATTTACGTTTTCAGTACATTCGCAAGAGTATTGAACTCGATACGCAAAACTCCAAGCTGAGCTACTTGCTCGAAAGCACAGCGCAAGAAGTCGCTGAAGAGCTGTCCCGGGTCGATTCACAGGCGGCGGAGAAAATCCGCGAGATTGATGAGTTCTTGGGTTTTATCCTAAAGGCCAACGAACCTAGTGTTCTGGAAAAAGGTGGCTTTGAACGAATTGCTGAGATCGCGACTCGGACTTACTTCGATGGGGCAGGCAAGCAGTCAAACTATCTCTCGCAAGACGAGGTGGTATCGCTGCAGATTTCTCGTGGTTCACTGACACAAGAGGAGCGTGGCGAGATTGAGAGCCATGTGGTTCACACCATCAATTTCCTCAACCAAATCCCTTGGGGAAGAACTTATAGGAGTATACCCGAGGTCGCAGGCGCTCATCACGAGAAGCTCGACGGCAGTGGCTACCCTCACGGTCTAATCGCAAGCGCGATTCCCACACCGGCCAAAATGATGGCAATTAGTGACATTTTCGATGCGCTCACGGCGTCGGACAGGCCCTACAAACGGGCTGTACCGTTGGAGAAAGCCCTAGACATCATCAAGTCTGAAGTGGGTCGAGGCAAATTGGACAATGAACTCTTTGAGATGTTTGTCGGCGCAAAAGTGTATGAAGAAGCGATGGAGTCCTAAGCAATGTTTTCCCTATCGATAGACGAGGTCGTGGACGGGCGACTGCACTCAGAACTAGTCTCACGCTTGGAAGAGCAGCTCGAACGCATGGTGGAAGCGGCCTGGCAGTCGGAGAAAACTGAGCGGGAGCTTGAGGCAGACTTTCGCATTGTGGATGACGAGGCAATTCACCGGCTCAATCACGACTACCGAGGTAAAGACTCGCCCACAGACGTGTTGGCCTTCGCTCAACGAGAAGGAGAGGGTGGCGATTTGTGCCCCGAGATCTTGGGAGATGTGGTTGTTTCGCTCGATACAGCCGAGCGGCAGGCGAAGCAAGATGTGCACTCAGAACTACTCTTTCTCTTTGCGCACGGGTTGTGTCATCTCTTGGGCTACGACCACCAAGACGACGAAGAGGAGGCAGCCATGAACGGACGCATGAAGCAGCTTCTGGAGGAAAGCGAACGAAGTGGTCCGGTACGCGCAGCATGAGCGGTACCGATGATGAGGATGGCCGCTTCGGGCCACCACCTGAGGACGAGAGTTCTCTCAACTTGGGTGGCGGATTTGCGATGGAGCGTGGCGAGCGAGCCAGCCTAACGCAACACAAGCAGTTTATTGAAAGCGCCAACAAGCAAGTCGGCATTCCGGTTGAGGCTCGTCGTGCTCGTGCGAGTGATGCGCGGGCGGCATCCAAAAACACTGAGAGTTACTCCGAGAGGCAGTACGAGGACCGGAAGCTCTACTGGGTTGTTACTCGCGTTCCGGTACTGCTCATCCTCGGATGGTTTACTTTATCCCATCTGGTCTACGACGCTGATTGGGTGTTTATCGACGGTGTGAACCTACTGATTCACGAGGGCGGACACGTAATTTGGCGCTTCGCCGGCGACACGATGTGGTTTTTGGGCGGCAGCCTGACGCAAGTTCTACTGCCTGCGATGATGGCGTACTACTTCTTCTCGTTTCGCCGCGAGAAGTTCGCTGCCAGTGCGTGTTTGTGGTGGGTTGGTGAGAGTTTCCTAAACGTCGCGCGCTATATGCATGACGCGCCTGTCGAAGAATTGCCGCTAGTAGGAGGCAATATTCACGACTGGAAGTACCTCTTTCAGAAGTGGGATGTATTCCACATGGCACGGGATATCGCTGATGTTGTGCACTGGCTCGGAGTTGTTCTTATGCTTGGGGCTATGGCGTATATGGTGTACGCAACCCTATGGCCGAACGACCGGCAGCTGGCCTCCGGGCTGGAGTACACGAAATAGTGGGGGCCGAGAGTCTGGTGTTCTGAGTCGGACACCGGACATCGCCGCGCAAAGGCTAGGGGACCAGGGCGGGAGCTAGACTGCGAGCTAGCCCGATTCCTCGCAGCCAGCGGCGGTTCATGTCGACCGCGAGCTCCTCTAGGGACTCTTCTGAACCTAGAAAACGTACCGTTTCGACCCGATGCTCGCGTAACACCGAGATAAATCCGTCAGGAGAGATGCCCTGGTTTTGCAGGAGCGCTGGGCCTGCTGGATCACTCGCC
>JAESTW010000420.1 GCA_016763395.1 Kofleriaceae bacterium | reverse complement strand
TCTCGTCTGGCGCGCAGCGTATCGTTGCTCAATCGGTTACTGGGCCAGCCCAGCGCCCTTTTCGCGCCTTGCCTGGAAAGCGACTCACAACCGAAAACGATCGACTTATTTATGGACAGACCCTAAGGTGGTATTCCGAAAACGTCGTAGGTGTTTCACGTATGTCTAATGAGAGTTGCGCCAAGTTTTTAGAGCGCTTTGTGCTGCCAATGGTCGCCGGTGGAGACCTGCACGTCGGCGCCCCCATTGACGAGGAAACATTCGAAGAGCTCGAGCGCGGATTGCCGCATGCGAGCGTGCCCCTTATGGCTATCGACGGGGCCCGAGATGTGGTTCTCGCCCGTTTGGTAGTCTCGCCGCCCGCCATTCTCTTTGGCGTCGACGAGTTGAGTTTGGCTGCAGCAGTGCACAACTTGCTCTACCTGTGCCACCCGGATGCCGACGGCTGGATGGTGTCCGACTCTGTCCGAGCTAGGATCGTGGCCAGTGCGCAGCAGTTCGCCGCTCGTCCTCGGACAGGGAATCGCAACCGGGTATTGGCCAGGCACGCTCTGCTTCACAACTTCTTCGATATATCCCGGACGGACGTCAAAGTGTCCTGGTGGACCGGTTCCGCTACCTTCCACGGACAACCGACACCTCATCGGTTATTGCGCTGGGAGCAAGTTCGCCGAGTTTCGCAAGAAGAAACTACGGTTGGTTTTCGCGACTTGTTTGTCGGTGCAGAGGTAGCAGCAGTGATTGGAACCTTGCTCAGGCGATCACCACTCTCGCAGCTCTTACTGAGTTCCCCCATCACTCCGCACCTGCATTGGGAAGATGTGGTTTTCTTGCTACGAGATTCCGAATTGGCCCGAGCAATTTCGTATTCTGCCGTTCGAGGAAACTCTCCTTTTGAGATCGTGGAGACGCCGGCTCGTCTGGCTGCGAGCTTTGATCAAATGCTCGAGCGATCTCCCAAAGAACAAGACGTCCGCACCGTGGCTGCGTTTCTCTCGTACTTGAACTGTCTTCTAGCTCTGGACGAAGTTCATTTGACAGAAAAAAGCCCGCTCTTGGCGACGGTATTGGGATCCAAAGATCGCGCCCGTGGGCTTGCGACATTTTTTAGCGTACCCGCTGCTTTGGCACAGCTCGATCCTGCCTTGGCACATCCGCCCGGACTAAACTCGGATCCCCGACTGAAGGCGCGCTGGCAATTGCATCGCAGCCAAGCGGGGGAACAACTGGGAGAAGGCGTAGCCCCCGGCCTCGCCGCCCGCATGCGGCGCCACTTTGGCATGTTAGAGTCAAAAGAGAACAAACAAGATGGACACCCCGAATAAACCAAATCCACCGGTCCCGAATCCACCGGTCCAAAATCCACCGACTGCTGCCTCACCCGCGCCACTAGGAAGTACCTCCTCGGTCAGCGAGCAGGTTGATGTCACAAAACTTAGTACACAATTCCAGGAGGTCGCCCGTGTCCTAAACACGCACTTCCTGGACAAGCAGGAGATCATTCGGCTGCTTATCATCAGCGCGATTGCGGGCGAGCACATGGTGCTTATCGGCCCTCCTGGAACGGCGAAGTCGGCACTGATTCGCATGTTTGCGCGACTACTTAATGCAGACTACTTTGAGTATCTACTTACGAGATTTACCGAGCCCAACGAGCTCTTTGGTCCGGTAGATATTCGCGCGTTTCGGGACGGCCGCTACACTAGGCGTACGGAGAAGATGTTGCCCAGTGCTGAGATCGTGTTTTTGGACGAGATTTTCAAGTCCAACTCGGCAATTCTCAACTCGCTACTCACATTGATCAACGAGCGCCGTTATTCAAACGGGCCGGACGTGATGCATGTGCCCCTAATTTCGATGTTCGCTGCCTCCAACGAGGCTCCAAACGACGATAATCTGACAGCGATGTTCGACAGATTTTTGCTCAGGGTGTTTTCTGAGAACTTAGATTCATATCACTTTCATGAATTGCTCAAGCGCGGGGTGAATCACGAAGTCCGAAAAATGAGTGGTGTTGATTCGATACAACCCATTGTTCACGCGTCCGATTTGCGAAATTTGCAAAAGGGATTCGGACAATATATGAATTTCTCCGAAGAGTTCTTGGCCAAATACAAGGGGCTGGTTTTTCAAATTCGTTCGGAGGGAATTACGATCTCGGACAGGCGTGCGGTCAAGATCCTCAAGCTTTTTGCCGCTTCTGCCCTCTTTGACGGGCGCAGCGAGCCTCATGATGGCGACTTCTTCATTCTGCGTCACATGTGGAATACCTTCGATCAGGCTGACTTGCTTGAAGAGATTGTGAATCCGGTTGTTGACAACTATTACCGGGAGCATCCGGAGCAGAGGCGCTTCATCGGTCCCCAGGCCAGTTTGCAAGACTTGCTGGCTGAGCTTAATTTGATTCGAGAATTACTCACATCGGGTGGAGAACTCTCGGACATTCAGCTCTTTTCGCAATTGAAAAATCTCAACGAAATCAAGGCGGCTCTCAGCGCCATCGACCAAGAAACCGCACGGCGAATGGTTATGGAGGTTGATCAACTCCTGGAGAGTGTCTTTGCATCCTCTAAATTTGGCGGCTAGCCCGCCTGGCTGGATATCGACATGAGTCCTATACCTTCATCGCTGTCCCGTTCGTATCTCGCAAAACAGATGGGCACGATGGTCTATTCCCAAGTGCACATCGACAATACGATGGCGCTTGTCCGCGCTGCCACCTGGCACAATTCGGCCCAGCGTCTAGGGATCCATTTGCCGCTCTTTGTTGTGTATGACATTGGAGCTCTCCTAACCTCGCAGCCCGGAGTTGGTGGATACGAGATACGGCCCAGCAGCGCTCTGGGACAAGTTGCTCCCTCTGAGTCTTTTGGGGTGCTGTTGAACAAATACGAAAAGCTGATTCGTCGTTTGGCCGAGTCGGACGTGGTAGAGAAACTCGCAGGATGGCGCTTGCGAGATGATTTGATTGCGGTGTTGCTAATCCGAATCTTGTCCGACACCTATCAGCATTGGGACAACTCAGCGAAATCAGCCGGAGCTGAGGAACTTCCTTTAGACCCGATTCTCTACCAAAACGTCGACTTCGCCGAACACGAGGCGACCTTTGGCTCCGAGTCGATCGAGAGTTTTTTACAGATTGTGAACTTGCACGAATTGCATATTTACACTTCCACTGAGCTCATCGATCTGGATACGGTCCGCCTTTTGGGCCTGTTCAAAGAGGACTCCGCGCACGGCGCAGACGCCCTCGGACGCGGATTGGATTTGGTCGACCTCTTCGCTGCCTTGGATTCGCCCGAGGCCAACGACGTTGCGAAATTCTCACTGGACCTCTTGCCCTCCGTACTCGAAACCAAGAGGGCGGCGGGTGTACAGGCATTTGCGATGGACGGGTATGCGTCAATTGAACGCAAAGGCAATATCGACTCTCTGATGCTGTCCGAACTTGCGTACGACGACGAGATCTTTGAGCAAAAGGTTGTCGACCAAGAATTGCTGTACTTCGGACACGAGCGGGAGCGCGATGACGAGCGTCGACTGCACTATGTTCTAGTCGATTCGTCAGCTTCGATGCGTGGGAAACGCCAAGTGTTCGCGCGCGGATTGGCTCTGACCCTGGTCAAAAAACTCTCCTTGCAAGGAGACGAAATTTGGCTGCGTTTCTTCGACTCCAGGTTGCACGAAATCGTAAAGGTGGCCCGAGGGAGTTCGTTTCCGGTTCCCTATTTGCTCTCGTTTCGCTCGGAACACGGACGAAACTACGGCAAGGTGTTTCGGCAGTTGGTACTCGAGATGACTCGCCTAAAACGCGATCAGCATCGCAACATCGTCGTATACATTATCACTCACGGACAGTGCCATGTCGATCCGGAGCTCATCGCAGCGCTCTCGCAACAAGCGTCGCTCTACGGTATTGTAATCCTGCCTTCATCCGAACTCAGTCTGGACTTTCTGCCGCTCCTGGACCGCCAGCAAATTGTCGAGAATGACACCTTTCAGTCGCGGGCTGAACGGCGAAATCGCGCCTTGGATATCGTCGATAACGCGAGTTCCCAGTTTGGGCGATCACCGGTCGACGGTTCGGATAGTTCTTCGTCGGGTAGTTCTTCGTCGGGTAGTTCTTCGTCGGGCGGCTCTTCATCACCACTGGATAGGAGCTAAGCGCTATGGCCGGATCGGGGCGCGGATTTGCTTCCATCGAGAGTTTGCAGGCGGCAGCAGAGGGCTTCTTGGCCCAGGGCAGGCTACGCGACGCGGAACTGAGTTTTCGGGAGCTGGCCGGACAAACTCAGATCATCGACTATCAGTACGATGACTGGCTGCGGCGCTTGGCAGACATCTACGGGCAGCTCAACCGCATGGAAGAGGCGGGTTGGATTTACCTCTACCTGCACTATTTCGACAAAGCCCAAGAGGCATTCATGGGCGAGCCGGGGCGGGTGGCGCGCGCACGTGTTGCGGAGGTTGAAAAGGCATACCCGGTTGCCGCCGGACTCTACGAAGAAGTAGAGATGCCAGTTCACGCTGCAGTGGCCCGGGAACGAGCGCAAGACTACGTGGAAGCAGGCGTGCTCTGGGAGTCGCTACTGCGCGATTCTAGGCTCAAGGACAATCCCTACGAAGAGGCCTTGACCTACTTTAACTACGGTTCCGCACTCCTTGCCACCGATAAGAAATCGGCCACCGGCAAGCGCGCACTTGTGGATTGTCAGCGAATTTTGGAGCAGGTCGCGGATGACTTTGAGTCTGCCGGACAGCGAGCTCGAGCATTTGATTGTTATCAAATTCTAGTCAAGCTGGGGAAAGACTCCGGGCAGTACGAAAATCTCGCAGAGGGCTATCTCAACTCGATTCGTGTTCTAAAAGACGATGGACTCAAATTCTACGTCCTGCAGTATTACGAGGACTTTATCGCTCTGTCTTTGGAGCGGGGAGAATTGCACGCGGCCTCAACACTCTATCAAGAGGCGGCCGACTTCTCGTCCAAGAGTGGATTGCCCTACAGCAAGGACTACCAGGCCAAGGCTGCCATGGCATGGACCCGCTGCGCCGAGCGATATTTGGAAGAGGAAGCGCCTATCGAACTCGCGGAGAACGCCTATCTTGCGGCAATTTCCTGCTACTCCTCGGTTGGTGACTACAAACATGTCCGGGCTTTGTTTGTCAGTCTCAGCACCATCGAGCTGAGCGAAAAGAAGTGCGATCGCTATCGAAAAATCGCAGGTCAGTACGAGAATGCTGCGATTGCGGTCGGAGAGGCACCCGGCTTTCCCGACTATCTCAAACAGCAGCATGCCTATGCCGATATTTGGTTTGCCGATTTGCTTGAATGGGAACTCGACGGTAACGCGAAACAAGTTGCCATGTCCGTTATTGGCGATCTGCGGTACCCGGATAGTATTCGGCGAAAAGCGTTGGTACTGGTATTGACCCTTGGCGATGCCGAGGTTCGAGGAGCCCAGCGAGACGCAGAGACGTTGACCATCGTGGCTGAGCAGCTGGGAGAACTTCAGAGCTACTCCGCACTTCGCCCCTTAGAAGAACTCTTTGAACACGACGACCCAGGAGTTCGCCGTGCCGCGGTCCGGGCTCTTCGTTTCTTGTTCTTTAAGCGCTCCTTTGGGCTTATCCGCAAGGCGCTTATCGATAGCGATGAGAATGTGCGCATGTCCGCAGTAGAGGCGTTGCGAGGGCTGCACTTTCCCCACGCCTTTAATCCGCTGGTTGGCATTTATCGCGAAAGTGAAGTGCCAACAGTTCGCGCCGTGGCACTGGAGTCCATTGGAAAAATCCAAAGTATCGAAGCCGGTGAGTACCTACTCTCGGTGTTGCGGCAAGAAGAGGGCGAGTTGCGCAGTGCCGCTGCCCGGGCGCTGCGGGCCTTGGACAACGCCGATCTCTTGCCGATTCTCAGGCAGTATTTTCAGTTCGAAACTAACCCTGAAGTGCGGGCGATTCTCGAGTCCTTGCAAAACGAAATGCGTGGATAAATGGCGATCGCAGTGCTGGCATCCCAGGCTGTTGTGAGGGACCATTGCACAATGTCATTGTCACGCCGCGAAACTGTATTGCTAGCACTGGTGTCCTGCCTGCCTCTCGCTGCATGTGAGGCCCCAGTTAAGTCGAGTTCAGCCCAGTCCATCGTGTTGCAAAAGCCCTCGCTGGAGATGGAGAGCTGTGACAATTCCGGACAGTGTGCCGGCGAGCTTCGCTGTATCGATGCCACCTGCCAAAGCCTCAAGCGCTCGCGGCTGGGAGATTTTTACGCGGAGGCCGGGCGAGTCGCTATGTTGGGCATTGACCCAATGGAGCCATCCATCCAGTTCAATGCGGCAGTGGCACAGTACGACAGCGAAGGCCTAGAGTTGCCCATTGATGTTTTGTGCGGACAAGGCTCGGCACTGGCTATGGCACGTGCTGATGTCAAGCTCGGTGAGGCGGGCGCGCGTGTGTTGCATCGTTGCCTTCTCAAGACTCCGCCCAACTCCAGCATCGCTCGGAGCGCATTGCGGTCTTTAGTAAGCTTGAGTGAAGCCGGGCTCGACCCCACGGTCTTGGCCCGAGACGAAATCGGCGACCTGTATCTTAGCGGCGACGCAATGGTCACCGATCCTGTGGAAGTGCAGGTTGCTTTTCAAGATGATGGTAAGGCGAGCAAGAAGCGCGGATTTGGAAGTCTGATGGCGGCGCTCCAAGGTGCAGGCAGCCTGTCGGCAATGAAGAGTTGCTTTCCAAGTGATGCCAAGGGGCCCGTTGCGGTCGAGTTAGCCTTTTCTTTTCGCTACTTCATGGACGAAGATGATGAGGCTAGAGATCGCTTTGTACTTAGCCTAGAGAGCGAGTCTGGCAGTAGTTCAGCAGCTAGCACTTGTGTTCACGCTGCGACCCAGGTCGTTATCGATAGCTTGGGCAAGACCATTCGGGATCGCGGCAAATGGAAAAGCAGCGTTACAGTGACTCTTAGTAGCCAATAGTCACGCCATATCTCACGCCGTATCTCAGGTACTTGAGAACCTTTCTACTCGCCATTTATAGTGTCACACAGAGGTTAAGCTCTGAAATCACGACGCTTCGTAATTTTGTGAGTCACTTTCAGTCTCGGGTGTGATAGGTAGGGCCGGTGTCCCGAGCTGACAATGCCATAGATTTACGCTCTCTATCCCTCGAGGAGACCAAGGAATTGGTAGCCAAGCATGGGGGCAAACCCTATCGCGCTCAACAATTGTGGCGCTGGGTACACGACAAGGGAATTCGGAGCTTGGACGAGGCCTCGAATATTCCCAAGTCGCTGCGAGCTTCCTTTGATGAGGCTGGAGTTATTCTCAGCTCTTTGCACGTGGCAGAAGTTCAGCGCTCCGTCGACGGCACTCGGAAAATGCGTCTTGAAACCAGCGATGGTCGCTCCATCGAGTCGGTTTTGATCCCGGACGGCGACAAGATGACCCAGTGCATCTCCTCGCAAGTCGGCTGTGCTCTAGATTGCCAATTTTGCGCCACCGCTAAGCTCGGCCTAATGCGCAACCTCACTGCCGGTGAGATCGTCGACCAAGTGTACGTCGCCAAAGCGCTCCTGGCTGAAGAAATGCCCGGACAGCGAATCACCAATATTGTTTATATGGGTATGGGCGAGCCGCTGCACAACTTTGCCCATGTGACGCAGTCGCTGCGAATCCTTACTAGCGATTTGGGGGCGAACCTCAGCTATCGCCGTATTACCGTGTCGACGGTCGGCCTTGTTCCCGGGATTCGCAAGCTCGGACAAGAAGACATCCGGCCGAATCTCGCGGTCTCGCTCAACGCCTCCAATGACGAAGTGCGCGACGTCATAATGCCCATCAACAAGAAGTATCCGATCGCGGTACTGCTGCAGACTCTGCGAGAATTTCCCTTGGAGAAGCGTCGCCGTATTACTTTTGAGTACGTGCTCTTGGCCGGGGTAAATGATAGCTTGGACGATGCCGTACGAGTTGCCAAATTGCTCAAGGGCTTCCCGTGCAAACTCAACGTCATCCCCTTCAATCCGCACCCGCTAGCGCCCTACAAGAGGCCCTCTGTGGAGGTTATCGATGCTTTTCAACAGCGTGTCCGAGACTTGGGCATTGCCACCTACTTGCGTACGCCCCGCGGAGATGACATCGCCGCAGCCTGCGGACAGCTGGCCAACCGCGAAGAGCCCAAGCAGTCCGAGCTCGTGCAGCTGCGCTAGGGATGCCGGTTCGCGTTCCGCCAATACGACTTTTGTCACTATCTCTGGCATTACTACTATCGGGCAGCGCCTGTGGTGATGAGGCGCACAGTCACAACCCGGACGGCGACTTCAGCTGTGACTACCAGCGTCCGATAGAGCCGCTCTCGCAAATCCCATCCTTAACCCAAGGGGAGCTATTGGGGACCTTTCGTGTGCTGACGGCGAATGTATTCGGACAAAGCCAAGATAGCTTGGGCGAGATTCTATTTGTTAGTGACGAGGTATGCCAAACGCGGCTGAAGCAAATCGGTGTACACATTCGGGACGCGCAGCCGCCCTACGATATTGTCGGGTTGGAAGAGTGGCATTCGGACAATATTCATACCTGCAATGGAGTTGTGCTCAAAAACCGCCTGGACGATCTGGACTCCACCTTGGAATCTCAGCTCTACGACGCGCCCGAAGGCTACCAATGGTCGCATCATCGCTGGGGACATCCAGAAGCCAATGACCAAAACGATGGCGGTGTGGGACTGTTTGCGAGAATTCCCTATCTGTGGGAGAAATACAGTAGTGGGGAATTCGATGATAGGTTCGTTGAGACAGAGAATGTGCACCAGTTTTTTCCCCGTCTCAAGGCTCGCAGCGCCCACGGTTTTATCTTCGCTCGGCTCTACCAAGACTATCCTGACGTGGGAATTGATGTCTATGTCGTACACTTGACCTCAACCCAGTCGGATCCAAACAAGTGTGATGAGGAATGCAAAGCTCTCATGCTCGGGCAATTGCGAGAAGGCATTCACGAGCGCAGTGCCGAGAGCGGCTTTCCTGTACTTGTCATGGGAGACTTCAACATTGGCGGACCCAATCCAACTACTGCGGAGTGCGCGGGCAGCAAGCGCTATGGCACGATCATGGAAAGCTTGGGCCATCCCAACGACGTTTGGCTATCGGCACATCCAGGAGAGCAGGGCGGTACCTACGGGTGGCTGGGCGATCATCCGGAGCGTATCGATTACATGTTTATTCTCGATGACCCTTATCTCACCAATAGCGAGTTTGAACTGAGCGTACAAGACCCCAGCAGTGTTCTGCTAATCGATTGGCGCCTGCAGGTCGGGCTGTCCGACCCGCCGGACCACCGAGGACTCGAGGCAACCTTTGAGCTGCGCAAAAAAACGCTAGCTCTGTGGGCGCAAGAGTAGCGCCAGAGCAATGAGCACTTGATAGATCCGCGATTGTCCGGGATAGTCTCTGCTGTGAAGCAGAACAAGAGGATTGCATTCGTTGCGGGAAGCACTGGGTACGTCGGCCAGGCGGTGGTCGCGGCCCTACGAGACCGAAACCTAGAGTGCATTGCTCACATCCGTCCGCAATCGTCTAGCGCTGTGCGTTTGCAACCGCATTTTGAAAGCCTGGGAGCAAAGGTGGATTGTGTTGCGTGGGAGCTCGACGCTTTGAGTGAATCGCTTCGCGCCCACAAGCCAAGCCACGTGTTTTGCCTTATCGGAACAACTCGCAAGCAAGCGGCTGCCGAGGGGATGTCGGACAATATTTACGAGCGTATCGATTTGCGACTGACTAGCATGTTGATCGAGGCTGCGAGAAACTCGGGGCAATCCCCGCGCTTTGTCTATCTCAGTTCCATCGGCGCCAAGTCCGGTGCAAAATCGAAGTATCTGCAGGCTCGGGGAAGAGCGGAAGAAATGCTTCAGGAATCGGGGCTACCCTACGTTATCGCCCGTCCCTCGTTTATAACCGGAAGCGATCGAGATGAAGCAAGGCCACTGGAGCGAGTGACAGCATCATTGTCCGACGGCGCCTTGTCTTTGGTAAGTCTCTTCGGCGCTAAGAAGCTGAAGAAAAAATACCAGAGCACTTCTGGGACTGAGTTTGCTCACAGGCTAGTCGACTTGGCCCTAGGTTCCGAGCAGGGCATTTTTGAAGGCGCTAGCCTGAGCGGAGTCAGCCGCTGAAATCGAGTGAACGCGACTACCATTGTTAACCTAGGGTAGCTGCTAGGCCTCGATTCAACAGATATCGATGAGTTAGGCCCGGTGACTACGTTTTGATAGAGTACCTTCATGCATCATTCAGCCGTTTCCTGTTTACTTGTTCTGCTACTGGTTGCCTGCGCTAGTGATGGGGGCGGAAACCAAGTGAGTGATGGTGGTCTCAATGCAATCGATGGCGCGCTTTCTGGCGATGGTGGCCCCGGTGGACCTTTTCCCGCGAGCTACGATTGCCGCACCAATACAGAAGTCTTCGCAAATACGATCCTTGTTCCCAGCGAGTCCGCGACTATTCGCGCAGCGCTTAGCGAGGCGAGTAGTCAGGGCTGGATGAGTGTCAAGATCAGTGTCGCAGAGGGGCACGATGAAGGTGGGCTTTCAGGCAACCTAGGTGTGTTTGGCAACGCGCTTATCGTGGCCGAGGTTCCGTACAAGGCCCATATTCGGAACATCGACGTCGGCAGTGGCGACAAGGCGCAACACATTCAATTTGAAGGCTTCGATATCGGCAACGCCCCGGGCATCGTGATTAAGATGGATGGTGGTCGGACAACCGATCAGAATGTGCATCACATAACCTTTCGCAATAACATCATTCATGATTCTGGTTCCAGCGATGTAGTGAAGATCAACGCGGGCTCTCACGACATCACAATGGAGCGCAACATTTTCTACGGGCATAACGATGACACCATGGACCTCAACAGCGTTGAAAACGTCTTCGTTCATGACAACATCTTCTTCGACAAGGACCCGGGAGACCGCGAATTTCTGGTGATCAAAGATTCAACTCCCGTAGGCGATCCAGACTTTTTTAAGAGCACTAAACACGCATTTGTCCGGCGCAACATATTTCTGAGCTGGAAGGGTGGGGGGAATTCAACGATGGTCTATCTGGGCGAAGACAACGATCGGGATGAATACGCGGTGCAAGATGCCCTGATCGAGAATAACCTCTTTATCGGCAATGGCAATGTGGGCTCTGGCTTTGCCGCGCCTATCGGCATGCGTGGTGTCCGGGACGTTACCATTCGCAACAATACCTTTACTGGCGCTTTCGAAAATGGCCGCAGCTGGGCCTTTCTTGCCTGGAACATTAACTAGCCAAACTCCATCCAGACCGAGGACCTCTACATCTACAACAATGC
>JAESTW010000419.1 GCA_016763395.1 Kofleriaceae bacterium | reverse complement strand
TGCCATGAAGAGGCCTGTACTGCCACCGGTGAAGAAGGGGCTCAGTGCTATTCTGGTTTGCTCAACAGGCTGCTGGGAAAGCGCGACGATGCCTGCCACTACGAGGAAAGCGAATACCAATACTTTAGAGAAGGTGGCCAGATTTCCCCCGCTGCCACTCGTTCTCGTGAGGCTCAGCGCATACCCACCCGTGGCGAGAATACTGAGAAAAAGTAGCATGCGTTTGTCAGCTAGCCAATCCGGTGCTGTAGTTCCAAAGGCTACGCATACCTCCTGGGTTGCCACCACCGCGAAGGCCGCAAAACCAAGCGCGTAGAGAACGCCGGCAACGATATACGCGAACCACAAGAGCCAGCCGGAGGCGAAGGCCGCCCGCACAGAAGGAATTTTTTTTGCGAAGGTGTAGGAGCCACCGGACTCGGGAAAAGCACTCGAAATTTCCGCATAGCTCATTGCCGTGAGAAAAGCGATGACTCCATTTAGCGCAAATGCAACAACGGCGGCCGGCCCGGTTGTTGTGAAGGCCGTGCCCGCTAGAACGAAGATGCCACCACCGACGATTGCGCCAACGCCCACGCCAGTCGCATCGAGCAAGCCAAGGGTACGAGGTTGCTCGGATTGCAAGGCGGAAGACATAGGCAGTCAGTTTAGTTCAAGATTTCGTGAGGAGCGAAGTAGTTAGGACCTTTCTCTGGCTTATCGTGGAAGATATCGGTCGTTTCGATCACTTGCGCTTACGTGAATGGCATTGAGGTTAACACCAGCACCCTATGATTACGCTGGCCCACAGAGACAGAACAAGGTACTAATACCTGTATGATGGATGTACTGAAAATTGTCGGAATTGTCAGTGGCTATATTGCGATTCAGTACTGGATTTTGCCCCGGCTTGGAGTCCGCACCTGAGCGGTTCCCAACCCAAAGCGCCGGTCGGCGCCCAAAAAACAAGGCTAAGAGTTTGAGTTCAAGCTCTACGACTTTTTCGTAGCCCGGACAACAACGTCTAGGGCTTGCACGGTCTGTCCATCTTTCTCAACAGCCCGAAAGACAGTCTCGGATCGAACGATTTGAAGATCGCCGAGAAGCTCCCGCAAGCCTTCGGGACTCTGGAGGATATCCGGATCCTGCGGCCCCCCAACCCCTTCCTTGATGTTTCGCAGGTCGTGGCCAATGATAAGTAAGCTTCCCAATGGGGCAAGAGCGGCAGCCGCGACTGCTAAGACCTGAGCGAGCTTTGCGCGCGGCAAATGCAGGTACGCCAAGAGAATCAGATCATAACTACCTGTAATTTCGGCTGCTGCGTCGGCAACCTGAAAATCAACCGTGAGCCCAAGTTCTTGACCCCGCGCTCTGGCCTTGTCTATAGCCACCTCAGAGAAGTCCGTCCCACAAACGTGCCAACCCTGCTCGCTCAGCCACAACGCATTCCGGCCTTCGCCACAAGCGAGATCCAGTGCCCGCCCGGGAGTCATGCCAGTCACTTCCGCAACGACAAATTGATTCGGCCCTCTTGACCAAACCAATTCCTTCTCTTCATAGCGCTTGTCCCACTCTTGGCTTTTCACCTCGCCAACTGTACTCTCGATTTTAAAAAATACCTGGGAGATCTCCCCTACTTAGGACAGTGAACACCACTCAGGCGCGTAGCCAGTTGCGCACTTTGCCGCCCTTTTACACAGCTAGACTGGAACCTTATATTCGCGACTCAGTGCGTAAATTGTAAGACTACGGTTACTTATCTAGATGGCATGTACTCTGCATAGGTCCGCTCTGAGTTCATCTTTTGAATTCCAACTGAAAGGTAATCACATGACACCAGCCAACATTACACAGCCAGATGCAAGCGAGAGACGGCGAGCACTCGATATATTGGCGAAGTCGTTGTACCGAGAACTCACTGCGCAAGGCTACGAGCAAAAACATATCGTCAATTTGGCGACTGCTCTCCTGGGCGAGGTGACTTCAAAGCCAGTGGTTTCCCAGTAGGTTTTTGTTGCTAAAAGACAGATAACAAAAGCTGAAAAAGCTTCGTTGTTTACAAAACGGATCCGGCAATCGTCGGGTCCGTTTTTTTTCGTGCGGCGTACGGTTGGCGCAGCCCCGCCTACCCAAGATCTCATACTTAGAATACAGTCGCCCCCTATCGAGAGTTCAAATTCTCGCCTCAAGGAAAGACAACGAAGATGGCAAAAGTACGTATTGGTATCAATGGTTTTGGTCGAATTGGCCGAGGAATTGCGCGGGCCCTAGCGGAGAACCCTGAAGCGTTTGACCTAGTCCTTATCAACGACCTGACCGAAGCATCAGCACTCGGACACCTGCTCAAATATGACTCGGTTCACGGCCGCTTCCCGGGAACAGTAGAAGTTGGTGACTCTTCGCTCGTCATCAACGGTGACACTGTCAAAATCACTGCAGAACGAGACCCTGCGAATATTCCCTGGAAAGAAGCTGGCGCGGATATCGTCCTGGAATGCACTGGCCTGTTTACCGCTCGAGAAGACTCGGCAAAACACCTAGCAGCGGGCGCCAAAAAAGTTCTTATTAGTGCTCCTGGCAAAAACCCCGACGCCACTCTAGCCTGCGGTATCAACCTCGAGACCTACATCCCCGCTGAGCACCACATCATTTCTAACGCTTCGTGCACAACCAACTGCTTGGCGCCGGTCGTAAAAGTTCTGATGGATACATTCGGCATCGTCAGCGGAATGATGACCACGATACACAGCTACACCAATGATCAGAAAATCTTGGACTTGCCGCATAAAGATCCAAGACGTTCTCGGGCCGCAGCCATGTCCATGATTCCAACCACTACGGGCGCGGCTAAGGCCATTGCTCTTGTTCTGCCTGAGCTCACCGGCAAACTCGATGGTATGGCAATTCGTGTTCCTACTCCCAACGTTTCCCTGGTTGATCTGACCGTGATTTTGGAGAAAAAGGCCAACGCGGAAGAAGTCAACCAAGCATTCATAGCAGCGTCCGAAGGCGCACTCAAAGGTGTCTTCGCGGTGTCCGATGAACCACTTGTTTCAATCGACTACAACGGCAATACGTATTCATCCACAGTGGATTTGGCGGTTACCAAAGTGATGGGTGATCAAGTGAAGATCCTAGCATGGTACGACAACGAAACCGGCTATTCACAACGCCTCTTCGACCTCGCCGTTTTCGTCGGCAGCACACTCTAGGAATGTGATGTCAAATACACCACATTCCTAGAATTTTGGGGCATAGCCCCATTACTCGGGCCCTCTGTGCCCAAACAACTAGGAGTCTGATGTTTTCTATGAAAAACACCATTCTCCTAGCAATCCGGCCCTGGGTGCCAGAGAAATTTGACACCCTGCTTGCTCAATCACCGGTTTTGGCCGGTTAGCTCCGGGCGCAACTAGCGCTCACCTCTGGTCTTCCAGGCCAGATACGATTAGGACTTTGTCATGATAACCCCCATAGAAGAGCTCCCTCTCGAAGGTCGTCGCGTATTTTTACGAGTGGACTTAAATGTTCCCCTGACGAGGGACGGCGATACCATCTCCGTGGGTGATGACACTCGGCTCTTGGCGTGTTTGCCTACCATCAAGCACTGCATTGAGCGCGACGCCCGAATTGTTCTGGCGTCTCACTTGGGCCGTCCGAAGGGGGAAGTCAAACCAGAACTTTCCCTGGAGCCTGTTGCACTGCGCTTGGCCGAGCTGCTTGATCGGGAAATTCGCTTAACCGACGAACCAGTGGGCGATGGTGCCCGCAAGGTCACCTCGGATCTGCGAGAAGGACAAATCGCATTGCTAGAGAACCTGCGATGGCATCCGGGTGAAAAAGCCAACGATGATAAGTTTGCTGAAGCGCTTGCAAGCTATGCCGACATCTACATCAACGATGCGTTCGGAACCGCGCACCGAGCACACGCATCGACGGCGGGAATGGTCTCCCGTTTTGCCGACAAAGGTGCAGGGTTTGTAATGAAGCGGGAGATGGCTCAACTCGCCAAATTGCGAGACAACCCCGAGAGCCCTTACGTTGCAATTATCGGCGGCGCCAAAGTCTCGGACAAGCTAGAAGTACTAACGGCTCTTTTGTCCTCCGTACAGACAATCATTATCGGCGGCGCAATGGCCAACACCTTCCTCTTGGCCAAGGGATTTAAGATGGGCAAGAGCATGGTCGAAGAGAGCAAGCTTGCGCTGGCTCGAAACTTCCTGCGCAAAGCGAGCCAGAAGCGGGTCACTATCATCTTGCCCAAAGACCTGGTGGTTGCCGATGGACTAGATTCCCCCACTGGTACTGTCGTGCCTGTCGACATGGTGCCCAAAGAGCAAATGGCGCTGGATATCGGCCCCCAGTCGGCGAAGCTCTTTTCAGAGGTAGCGTCTCAAGCTCGAACACTCTTCTGGAACGGTCCGATGGGAGTGTTTGAGAAGACTCCCTTTGCTCAGGGAACGATGGCTGTGGCGCAGGCCGTAGCGGACAATAGTTTCGGATACACTGTGGTTGGCGGGGGAGATAGTGCGGCGGCGGTTCATCAAGCGGGAATCGCGGACAAGATAAGTCACGTCTCTACTGGCGGCGGCGCAGCTCTTGAATTCATTCAAGGCATAGTGCTTCCGGGAATTGCCGCTCTTGAATCCGACTAGCCGCGCCCTCATTATTGAGCCGGACAAAGAACGTAGCCAAGCGTTGGCCGACGCCATCTCGCAACTTGGCGTCGAGTCCGATACTGTCGAGACCGCTCAAGATGGATGGCGCTGTTTTGCGCAAAACAGGCATACACACGTGTTCGCCGCGCTGGCATCTGAAGACAGCTTGTTTTTGCGCAAGCTACACAGCGAGTTCGTCGGTACCCTTCCGGTGGTTTTCGTAACGACTGCTTTTCCTCAAACCATCGAGGCGGACTCCCACCTGCGACCAGACGCGCACATCGTCTGGCCCCTAGCACTGCAAATCCTAAAGCAAATACTCAAAAAACAACCTGGGTCGGAGGATTCCACCGGACAGCAAATCGCCCGGCTTCACGACCTCTGTGAATTGACAATCCTAGGCCCCGATCTCGGACAATCCATTGATTCGATGATTGTCCGAATGACTCTCGGTTTTCAAGCTACAAACGGCTTTATGTGGGGCCCCGAAAGCGAATCATTCTGGCCGCGGACAGCGCACCCTGTTGCCCCTGCAGCCTGGCCTACCCTCCTGCGACATTGCCAAACCGCAGCCCGAGCGCAGACTACTCTGCTCGTCTCCGATGGTCCCACCGGCGATACCATAAGCTTTGGATCTGGTAAAAGCCTGATGGCTGTATCGGTCGGACCTCCGGGGGAGGACTTACAAACCGGCATTGGCCTCGTCAACACCGATGGTAAACGCTTCTCCACTGAGTGCGGTAACTGCCTGATAACCCTCTCTAGAAGACTGACCCAAGAGCTCGCCTGGGTGTCGGCTCACAACCGGCTACTGGCTGAGCATGAGCAACTACGGCGCACCGCCCATCTGGACTCCATGCTCGAGATTTGGACGCTGGCTGCGTTCCAACTTGAGTTTGCAAAAACGCTGGCGTCCGGGCACGACCCTTCCCTGATTACCATTGCCCTCTTCGACTTTCATCACTTGCGTGGAATCAACGATAGATTCGGACACTCGGTCGGTGACGCCGTGCTCACTCACTTTACCCGAGAGCTCGAGAGCCAACTTGACCCGCAAGCTCAGCTCGGACGTTTTGGCGGTGATGAACTCATCGTTCTCTTCCTCCGATTCACGCTCGAAGAGACCACGACAGCTGCCAAATCCATTACAAATTATTTGGCCAGCGCTCCCTATGTCCAGGGCGAGGTCTCCATCGACTTGGTGATTCACTCAGGTGTCGCTCGGCTCAATGACGGTGAATTCGACAGCGAGGGTGTCTTCACTCGAGTGCGGCTTGCCCTAGACCAAGCCGTGAAGTCCTCGTCCGCAGTCGCTGTGGTTGAAACCAACTCTGAGCTTGGCGACTTTGCGCTCGACAGTGACAATGGCCTGATCTCTCTCGGATCCACGCTAGGAGGTATGTACCGAATTCTCCACGAAATCAATCGAGGAGCGATGGGCATCGTGTACCGCGGCGAAGACCTTGGGCTCGGACGGCCTGTGGCGATCAAAGTATTGCGCCCCGATCTCTCCACCGACGACGAGCTGGTTGACAAGTTTCGCTCCGAAGCTGCTCTCTTGGCATCGATTAGACACCCCAACCTCGTACAAGTATTCAGCTTCGGCACCGAGAACGACGCAGTTTACTTCGTCATGGAACTGGTCGAGGGAGAACCGGTCTCTCAAATCGCCAGACGTTGGGCGCTCGAAGGCGAATATATCAATCTGCACGCCGTAGGTACGATTATCGAGGAAATCGCCGACGCGCTCGATGCCATTCACGCGCTTGGAATCGTGCACCGCGACGTAAAACCAGAAAATGTCTTAATCGATAGAATCAACGATCGAGCGGTACTGGTCGATGTGGGAATCGCCAAGCGAGTTGGTGATGCTAGAGATGCTGCGGGCACCCCGGGGTATGCGGCGCCAGAGTCGTTTATGGCCGCCGACGAAACACCACTGACGGACGTGTACGGGCTTGCGGCCACCGCCTACGCGATGATCACAGGATCGGCCCCCTACGTAAGTGACGACCTGGATACGCTGATTCGGCGCCAGCTCACAGAACCAATCGCACCACCTTCGCAGCTTCGGACAGATATTAGCACTGCAGTCGATCAGGTTTTGGCCAAGGCGCTTCACCCAACTCCACAAAGGCGTTTTCACTCGGCCAACGCGCTCGCCGCAGCCCTTACTCGTGCTCTCGCCAAGGCCCCAACCCTTCGCACTGACTCTCAAACCACGTTGCCGAAGGCGTTTACCGACTCACCGACTATAGGGGATATTCCTATTCCCACCTACCAAGTACCGCTGATTGAGCCATCGTCGATAGAGAAGCCCTTGTCTGAGACACGAGGCGCGGTCTTTCGGGTCGCCAGCAAGGTGCTGGGCTCGCGCTTGGGGGCCGATTGGCTCACCGCAATCACCCGCGCAGATCCTGTCGTTGGAGAACTGCTAAAATCGACCCTGCCTCCCCGTTCATGGCACTCCAGCGAACATTTTCTGTGGCTCTTGCAATGCATCTCTGACCACACAGACGAGCCTGAATCTGTTGCTCGGCAAATTGGCGCCACCTTGATGCAGTCCACACTCAGTCGCTTCTATGGGGCAAAACTGGAAAGCCAGACTTCGCGCTCAGTACTGAGTGCTGCACAGACGTACTGGTCGCACTACCACAACTGGGGCAAGCTGGAAGTGGAAGCGCAGGAGCAGACCGCACAGATATGTGTAAAGCAGGCTCCCAAAGGAGGCATGTTGAACGAAATGCTGGCAGGAATGTTTGGTCATATCCCCATGCTAGTCGACGCCAAATCCTCCCATTGCCGCATCGCCCAAGACAGCAGTGAGGGCGACCCTATTTTCGAGGTGGAGTGGAGCACTTCGTGATACATAGGCGCTATGGCAAATCGAATTCCTATCGTCGTCGGCAACTGGAAACTTCACAAGACAATCTCCGAATCAAGTGAACTCGTTACCGAACTCAAGAACCAACTTGGAACCGTCCGAGACGTTCAAATCGGCGTATGCCCCGTATTCACCAGTTTAGCGGCTGTCACCAAGAGGCTGGAAGACAGCAACATCATGGTTGGCGCTCAGAATAGTTTTTACGAGAACTCCGGTGCCTGGACCGGAGAAGTCTCTGCAGAGATGCTGGTCGATGCCGGTTGCGACTTTGTCTTAGTCGGACACAGCGAGAGACGAGCCAAGTTCGGCGACACCGATGCCGATGTGAGCCGCAAAGCGCGAGCTGCGTTGGACGCCGGACTACGGGTCATCATCTGCTGTGGCGAGAGCGAGTCCGAACGAGATGCGGGTAAAACCAATGAACGGGTCGGACAGCAAATCAGTGCCGCGATGGATGTACTCAAAGCGGATGATCTTGAAAAGGTCGTTGTGGCCTACGAGCCGGTTTGGGCGATTGGCACTGGACGAACCGCTACCCCCGCTCAGGCTCAGGAAGTTCACGCGTTTATTCGAGGACTTCTGGGTGACCGATTTGGCGCCGCTGGCACCGGCATTCGCCTGCAGTACGGCGGCTCCGTCAAGCCGGCAAATGCCCAAGCCCTGATGAGTGAGCCGGACATCGATGGTGCTCTTGTCGGTGGTGCGTCCCTCAAGGTTGCCGACTTTGTTGCGATCGTCAAAGCCGCTCGACCTGGATAGCCATAGCTTCAACCCGGGAAAATCGGTGAAACCTAGTTCCGCTGAGGAGAAATAGTGGGATCTCTCTGAAAAGGATTCCGCTCCCTCTGAAGCAAATTTAGCTAGTTCTAGCGCCAAACCGGGTTCTTTTGCCCACATTTTCACAATTTACTATAAAGAGTGCCCCCACAATGCTCGTCGTGCTTGCGAGTAGCAGTCGGATCCGCTAGAAAACCCGCCTATGTCCCTCATCGTGACAATCGTTCACGTCTTCGTGTCCCTGTTTTTAGTCTTGACCGTGCTTTTGCAAGCCGGCAAAGGCGGCGGAATGGGAGCCACGTTTGGCGGTGGTTCAAGCCAAGGCTCCGTTTTCGGTGGTTCAGGCGCGGGCAACTTCCTTTCAAGACTTACTACTGTCTCTGCTGTCGTCTTCATGATGACTTCAATGACACTGGCTTACCTAGCATCGACGTCGGGCGAAGATTCGCTCAAGACTTACAGTGCTACGCAGCGAGAGGCCAAGGAAGAAAAAGACAGGAAGGACCAGGAAGCTATCGACTCCTCCAAAATCGACGATACAACACCGGACAGCGATACTGCCGATGGTACGGACTCGGCTGTGGACGGTACGGACGCAGATGAATCAGCTGTCGAAGGTACGGACGCAGATGAATCAGCTGTCGAAGGTACGACGGATACAGGCGATTCAGCCACCGAAGAGCCAACTGCTAGTGAAGATGTACCCGTTGAAGAGACCACTCCTGTTGAACCTCCCAGCGAAGAACCCGCGGCTGTGAAACCTGCGGCGGCGAAACCTGC
>JAESTW010000418.1 GCA_016763395.1 Kofleriaceae bacterium | reverse complement strand
TGCTGCCCGTTTGAACTGAATTGCAATACTTCCCTAAATCTGTGCGGCTTGGCTTGAATGCGGTACGCACCCGGCGCCTTTGCGCTGGAATGTGTCCGATCTAGCAACGAGAGTAGCCTCGGATGCCGTGTTTGAGTTTGAGTTTGATATGAGCAAGTACTGTAATTATTGAATTCATCGGGTTTCTTTACTGTTTGGAAAAATCACACTACGGACAAATATACCAGTTTATGTCATATTTGAACGATGCCGCGTTCATCGACACTAAGCCCGCCATCCGTGGAGTATCCAATGCGAAATTTTCTAAGCGCCATTGTCCTTTCTGTTGCCGCACTCGGTTGTGGTGAGTCATTTGAAATCAGCGATCAGCCATTGCAAGGCCAAGTCGGAGGCGAATCCTGGAGCTTTTTGAAAGGCGATACCAGTGTCTTCCTTTCCGACAGCGATGGTTACTTCGCAAGACTCTATGCCGAAGATTTTGAGGCCTGTGGGTTTTCCCAAGCGACGGGAAACCGTCTCATTCTATCGATTCCTACAGAAATCGGTGATTACGATCTAGGGCTTCAACGCAACATGACCTTTGTCGTAGAAGAAGAAGATGGTCCGCTGAACCTGATAGCGACGGAGGGGCGCATCGTCGTTGACGAGATAACCGCCACCACGATCACTGGCGGCATTCACGCGCGCTTCGATGGTGACAACGAAATCGACGGCAACTTCACTGTCACGATTTGTTCGGACTAGATTGCACGAAGCCGTGAAGGCTGCAGTGCTTTGAGACCTTGTGTAGGATTGGGCGGCCGACACCCACACTGAGAACTCTGCTACGCTCTTTTTTGTTATGCAAGGAACCCAAAGGAGCAGCGTCCAAGTCGGCCTGCGCGTCAAGATCGTGCTCAAAAAAGACCAACGTACCGGGTCACTCACTGAGGGGATTGTGAAGAAGCTCCTCACCAAATCACCTAGTCATCCTCATGGCATCAAGGTCCAATTGGAAGACGGCCAGGTTGGCAGAGTCAAGGAAATCCTCGCCCATGGCGACTAGAACGAGAACACTTCGTTGCGCACCAACGGCAAGGTACCTCGCCTAACTTGCGCTTTCAAAAGGCCCTAGCGCGGTAGTATGGCGCGGATGCCAGAGTTCTCTGCTGTTGTGTCGCTAGCGCCACTGTAGGTCGTGCTTGTAAGTGCCTGAACCCAACTTCAACTAGTTGCAATTGCACAACTAAGCAAAGGGCACAAGCCTTGCTCTTGCTGGTGGTTGAATGGCCACTGAACTGACAGAACTAACCCAGGTAGTTGACAGACTTCGGGAGCGCATTGCGAAACTAGAAGCGGGCAAGCAGCGCAGTCCGCTCACACAGAGAGTCGCCTGCCAGGAGGAGAATGTTGAAGAGTGGGTTGCCGGGTACGGCGCCGCTCGCCTTGGCATCATCTCGCTTGTTACAGGTGTCGCGTTCTTGATTGCCGACAGCTATTCATGGCTCGGAGCCCCTCTAAAAGTGTTGCTCGGCTACTTCATCGCGGCGGCGTTTATCACCATCGGCCGCAGATTCATCAAGAGGCCAGCCGCCCTATCCCAAGTTCTCATTGCCGGCGGTCTAGGCATCGCCTACTACACCACCTACGCCATGCACTATGTTCCCTCGGCAAAGCTCATCCAGAGCCCAGTCTTGGCTCTCTTCCTTCTCGCTGTGATGGTCTTGCTAATCATCTTTGTCTCTCATCGCATGCAGAGCGAAACGGTTGCAGGGGTCGCTCTCTTCCTGGGATTGCACACCGGTATGGTCAGTCCCATCGGCAGCTTCACACTCTTGTCCAGTGTCCTGCTCGCCGCCGGCGCCGCTTTCTTCTTGGCAAAGAACCGATGGGTCTACGTGCCCATCTCCACCTTGCTGGCGGTCTATGCGACGCATCTCTTGTGGATCTTGGGCAACCCAATGATCTCCCCTGAGAGCACACACGAGCTGGAACATCTGAGTACCAGCATCGCCTTCGCGACTCTCTACTTCGCCACTTTCAGCATCGCCTTGGTTTTCGCGGCACAAAATCTTAAGCGAAGCGCTAGTCTGGTTTTCGCTTCACTCAATTGGGCCGCATTGGTGGCGATCTTGGTTTTCGAATTCCACAGCCATGAGGCGGCAGGACTCGCCATTGCACTTGGCACCCTTTCTCTCAGCCTGGCGCTGCTAGCTCTCGCCACAGGCTTTTTGCGTCCCGGTTCCGCGGTCACTGAGATTCACTTGGTGTTAGCTGCCATGACCCTGGGCTTGGCCGCATGGGTGGCCTCCAGTGGGGTAACGCAAGTGGTGCTTGCGTGGTCCTTAACCTCCCTGCTCACCCTTGGGCTCGCGTGGCTCCTGCGCATGCAAATCCTCGCGAAAGTTAGCTCGGCCATCCTGCTGCTGGCCTACTTGGCTGAACTTCAGGAGTTGCAACAGCTCCCCTTGGCGGCGAGTCTCGCTTTATTCACGCTGGTGCACTACCGATTGGAGCGAGCACTGCGCTCTTCCGAGCAAGTGCGAGTGTCCGGTGATTACCGGCATGCTACGGCATTGGCTTGGTTGGCCGTGTCCGGGATCGCTACCGGTGCAGCCGCCAACCTCGTCGTTATACTTTGGCTTGCCTGTGCGGTGGCGCTCTTCCTCTTGGGGCTCGCACTCCGGGAGTTCAGCTTCCGTATGGCTGCCATGGGAATCTTTATTCTCTCCTTTGCCCGGCTCTTTCTAATCGACATGGCGGAGATCGCATCGGGCTATCGTATCTCCGCTTTCATCGGACTCGGAGCCATTCTCTTGGCCGTCTCCTTTGTGAACGCGAAGCGCTCCAGTTCCAAGGGTTGAAACTGCAAATGCTCGAATTGCGCAAAAGCATGAGGATAATAGCCCGGACGTCCTCTACCTCTACGACATAAAACTCTTTGAAGTCCACATAGAAGTTGAGGTTCGTACCACCGCGTTACAGTAAATTACAAAGACTTACTGGCGGGCACTCACTGGTCACTTATCCTTTGGTTTCTATGAACTTTCGCGAACCTGCCCAGCACGAACTTGCACTGGAGTCCGCCACCGAAAAAAGCATTGCTGCGGCTTG
>JAESTW010000417.1 GCA_016763395.1 Kofleriaceae bacterium | reverse complement strand
GATGCTAGGTCGATTGCTCACCGTGCATAGGGAAAACTCCACGATGTTTGTAACAGACGGCCTTTCCGAAGGGTGGGATCCAGAACTCAGGTCGCCCGAAGAAGAGCCATGGGGTTTCGAGCTCACAAAGGAAGAATATGAGTTTGCGATGCAGATTCAGGGGTCGGCCCGGTCCGAAGAGTTAGCCAAGAAGTTCATCGCAGGGAAAGACCGTCATCTTTCAGACCCGTCAAGAAAATCGATTATCCACTGAGTACGACTGTCTTTTTTGTGGAACCAGCATAGTTTTGTCGTCTATTAAATTGGAGTCAACGTGTGGAAAAGGAACGGTATGAAATATCTACTAGAGCTTGCAATTGTAGTCGGAGTAGCGAGTAGCTGCTCGGAAAAACAGAGTAAACCACTGTCAGAGAGCTCAGTCGCAGCGTCTGGTGAGGTTGCACTCCCGTCGGACATGCTCAGATATTTGCCCAGTGATACGTCGATGGTGTTTGGAGTTCGAGTTGCTGGTCTCTTAGATTCATCGTTTGGAAAGACGATATGGTTAGAGAACGATAAGAAAGGGAGAATGTATCGTTCTGACTTGAAGGAGAAATGCGGAATCGATCTACTAACTGTAGCGAAAGATCTCATCATTGTACCGGGACGAGGACGAGACTTCCTAAATAGAAAAGAGTTGGTCTTCGGTTTACAAAGCAGCCTTGATCAGAAGGCGTTCGAAGAGTGCGTTGTTAGTATGGAGGGCACCGTTGAGGATGGAATGTACTCCGGGAAAAAACAGTCCTTTCATGCATACTGGCCAGCGCCCGGAATTGCCTTTTTCTCTACTGAGAAAACATCTAAAGAATTGCAGTCTTGGGCAGCGGAGGGAAATGGGCTTGGTAACGAGACCTTGCTGTCTCTGATTGGAGAGATAGACAATAAAGCGTCGATCTGGGCAGCAGGAGTTATCCCGGAACCAGTGTTGGAAGTATTGACTGATTTGGATCAATCGCCGCTAAGTGGTCACTTAGGGGTTATCTTCGATAAAGATGTGCACGTTCTCTCAGCCTGAATTTCGATACGGAAGCGGACGCAAAAGGTATGTCTAGCTACCTAAAAAACCTGATACTGATGATGAAAGGGAAATCGGAGGTTCAGGAGTTGATTCAACACGCCGATGTCACGCAGTCTGGCAAGACGACACGGATCGAGCTTGATCTCGATAGCAAAACAATTGGGGAAGGTATCCGCAAACGCCGCGAGAGTGATGACTAATTGGGGGCTGCCCCCACTGTCAGGATAGATGGGGAAGATTGAATTCTGGCGAATGCAGCTCTCAATCGCTACGACCATTTAGCGATCAACTCGACACGGATATGGCAATGGCCAAACAAAGTGGACTTGTGGCGTTCTACGTCACACCGGAGAGACAACTTCGTCTGGCACTTCACTGCACCCGATCTTTCTCCTCCGCGGCCGTTTGCCATTCGTCCGGATCAGTCGACATCTCGTGGGGCTTGTAGTCTTTGAGTAGCACTCGCATATGAGCCGAACCTCTTGGCGGCCAGCGTGGCGCTCATTGCGAAGAGCAGGCATGTGATAACGATGCTGGCCGGCGGGTCTTGGCGCGTGACGTGGGTGACGATTGCGCCCACCATGGTGATAGCCAGCCCACTTGCTGCCAGCGGGACGAGCTGTTTGGGCAGTGCCTTGACCAGATATGGCAGGTTGAGCCCAAGCGCACCCAGGACCTCAATGGCACCTATTGCGCGCACCTGATAGGCAGGGAAGTCTTCGATCCAGAGCATGCCCTGAGCCACCAGGTCCGGGATGGGCATAAGGACCTTTTGAAGCCCGAAGACGGCCATGGCCAAAGTCAGGACGATGTGAAAGAACCAAAGTAGCTTGTTCATGATTGTCTCCTCGTTTCGAGTGTCATGAGAATCAATTTACATTGGGGCCAATGGGGAAACAATAGACTGTTTTTACCATCAGATGATATAATTCGTTACGAATGGTAGGAGCAGGATTTGAAGAGTTTGTCGCTATTGTCGATGCCGGGAGCGTGGCCAAGGCAGCCCTGAATCTGGGCCTGCCCAGACCGACCGTGAGCAAGCGACTCGCGCGGCTTGAGCAACGATTGGGGGTTCGCTTGCTTCATCGCACCACCAGGAGCATGAAACTCACCAAGGAGGGCGAGGTGCTCTATCAGAGAGCGAGGCACGTCGTGCACGCGGCCCACGAAGCCGAATCCGCGATTCAACGTCTCGACGATGTCCCGCGAGGTCTACTTCGAGTCTTGGTTCCGCCGCGCGTTCCAGAAGGTATCTTTACGCAGTGGCTTGCCGAGTTTCTTCAAACCTATCCGGAGGTCCACCTTGATGTTGTCGGCACCGACGTACACGTGGACCTAGTCGCAGAAGGCTTTGATGTGGCCATGCGCCATGGCGTCATGGATGACAGCTCCTTGGTGGCTCGTACGTTGGTGGTCAACGCTGAAATTGCGGTTGCGTCAAAGACGTACCTTGAGTCACGAGGCACACCCACGAAAGCCGACGATCTTCGCGATCACAACTGCATCGTCGGATACACGGGGCACAACGTACCTAGTCATCGCTGGCCGCTCCTTGATGGTGGATGGACGCCCGTGAGTGGAAGTCTCATGACGAACCAGGCGCTGTTGCGCGTGGAAGCGGCAAAGCGCCACTTGGGCATCGCGATTGTTATTGACCGAATGGTCGGCGACCTCCTCGCGAGTGGTGAGCTTGTCGCTGTGTTGCCCAATATCGTCGGTCGTCGTGATCGTGTGTGCTTGGTCTACCCGGACCGTGAGTTTCTCGAACCCAAAGTACGAGTCTTTGTTGATTTTATCGCTGCGAAAGTCGAAGCAAGTCACCGCGAGCCCGGGGCGCAATGACAATGAGCCGCGCTCACGCTGGTACATACCTCTTTTTCTCAGCGCTCCAGCCACTTCATATTCGGCCCGATTCGTTTAACGCGGCCATTTGCTCCTCGTCAGCAGCCTTGTTGATCGCGTCATCGCAAGCTTTCAAATACCGCACTAGCTTGGGCATATTCTTATGTCCTCCTCAGTTCATGGCGACTTGTTTATCGAGGAGAAGGAATAGCTTGATCTGTGAAAGCAGCTTTTCCTCTTCCACGGGTTTTGATAAATAGCTATTCGCACCAGCGTTTAGACAACGAGTCCTATCTTCGGGATGCACGTTTGCCGTCAGGGCGATGATCGGCAAATCGGTGAAACACGCTTGTTTACGAATTCTTCTCATCGCTTCGAGACCGTCCATCTGCGGCATCATGATATCCATGAGAACCAATTCGATTGTGCCATCTTCGTCCAACGCATCCAAGGCCATCTGCCCGTTGTCGGCGACCGTCACAGTCAGGCCGCACTCACGGAGCAATTTCCCCAGGGCGAAACAATTTCGGACATCATCATCGACCAGAAGGATGTGGTGATCCATTGAACCTACGTCGGGGGCAGCTAAGGCTTGTCGAGAGTCAACATCATCTAAAAACTCGGCGACTTCTCGTCGAAGCCGCTCTGGTGATGCTGCGTACTTGATTTCGACCACAGCGGAGTGCACTTGCAACTGACGGTGCTCTTCTTGGCTCAGTTCGTGACCGCTATACACCACGACAGGTGGCAACGTCATGGTGCCAATGGACGCAACTTTGTTCAGAAGATCGAATGCTGAGAACCCTGGAAAAGTCAGGTCGAGTACCACACAGTCAAAATGTTTGCTGGATAGGAGGGAAAGTGCCTGTAGAGCCGTGCTAGCTACAATTACCTCGGTTTCATTCTCTTGCAGAGAAATCTGCATAGAGACTACGCCTCCAGCACTATCCTCAATTAACAAGATACGATTGAGGTCTCCGTCGGACAAACTCTCAATCCCCCAGAATAACTCTTCTAGTCGGGTATCGGAAACTGGCTTTTGCAAGATATCGAACGCGCCCTTTCCAAGTAACGATGGGTTCACATCTCTCCCCGAGATCACGTGTACGGGAATTCCTTTGGTCTGCGTCTCAGACTTCAAGTGATCGAGCACTTGCACACCGTCCATATCAGGCAATCGCATGTCCAGCAGGATCGCCTTGGGATGGAATTTCGTGGCCAAGGCCAAGCCTGTGTGTCCATCGTGGGACACCAAGCATTTAAACCCTTTGGTACGCGCTATCTTGGCCAGTATTTTTGCAAAAGACACGTCATCCTCGATGATGAGAATCACTTTATCCTGCTGCTGTATGTTGTTCCTATCGTCTGTAAAGGGAAGCACACTCAAAGGGCGAGGGGCAACCGGCGTTGTTCCGACCTCTGTGCTCATTTTCTTGGAAGCAACGCTATTGGAGTCGGGTAGTGCTACCGCGGTCGTCTTCGCCCGATACTTTGTAACATTGCGCAGCGATACCGCAGTGCCCTTGCCTGGTACTGTCAACGGAGTGGAGTGTGTGGGGGTGGTCTTCGCCGGATACTCTGTGATCGGAGCCGCTTCCAGCGAGTGAGCTATTGCCGTAGCCGGCTTCGGCACGTGGTCTATGGCCGAAGCTTCTGAAGCGTGTGCACTTGTTTCGGTGTACTGAAAAGGAACATAGAGCGTAAATTTGCTCCCGACGCCTTCGGTGCTCTCGAGGTGAATCTCTCCGCCCAATAGCTTTGTCAGTTTGCGAGAGATCGTAAGTCCAAGTCCTGTTCCTCCGAAGTTCCGGCTCGTCGAACCGTCGGCTTGTTGAAATGCTTCGAATATCGATCGCTGTTGGGACTGTGGAATTCCAACTCCGGTATCGATGACAGAAATAGCGATAGTGGAGTTTGTGTCCAACCAGTCACCTGCCAATTCGGTGCTGGTGTCTGTCAGCGCGATTTCAAGTGTTATCGAGCCCTGGTGAGTAAACTTGATGGCATTGGAGATCAGATTCTTTATGATTTGCTTTGCCCGCTGTTCATCCGTTGTGATGACCGTAGGAAGGTTTTCCCTCAACCTGATGTTAAATGTGAGCCCTTTCTCGTTGGTTAGCGGGGCGAAAAACTGCTTCAGATCTTGTGCAAAAGAGAGCAGAGTGACGGGCTCAATCAACAAGTCCAATTTTCCTGCTTCGACTTTCGACAGGTCCAAAATGTCGTTTATGAGTATCAGTAGAGATTGTCCGCCCGAATAAATGACCTCAGCCTCTTCCACCTGTTCCGCGCTTAGATTCCCGCTACGGTTTTTGACAAAGGACTTCGACAGAATGAGCATGCTGTTTAACGGGGTCCGAAGCTCGTGGGACATATTCGCCAAAAACTCAGATTTGTATTTGCTGGCGAGAGTTAAATCTCTCGCCTTCGCTTCCAGACGAATCGTCTTGTTTAGAAGCTGCTCATTGGTATTTCTCAAGTCGTTTTCTGTTGCCATCAACCCTGTCCGGTATTTTTTCAGGGCGTTAGTGTGGCTGGCGAGTTTCTTGTTGCTCGCATCGAGCTCGCTTTGCTGAGAGAGTAGACGCGCGTCTTGGGCTACTAGTTTGGCATTTTGGATCTCTAGCTGCTCTGTGAGCTCGTGTTTTTTCTCGAGCAATGACGTCAGACGTTCTTGCTCCAAGGCAGTGTTGAGCGCGCTTGCGACGAATTCTCCGACACAAGATAGAAATTCGATTTGGTCATCACTAAAGGCTTCAAAAGAAGCGAGCTCTAAAACTCCTTTCACGACGCCTCGGTACGAGAAGGGCACAGTGATTGAGTTTCTCGGGGCCAGTTTTTCGACTTCGATTCCCTCATACACGTAGTCTTGCCAAACGGTTTCGACAATCCCGATATCCCCGGCAAACTTGCCTTGCAGTGCTTTCACCTCATTGTTTTCCCCTTTGTTGAAAACGTAGGTGCAACAGGTGGTTAGTTCACCCGAAACAGCGTCAGCGACAAATAGGACACCGACCTGAGTGCCGAGATAATCGATCAATGTGGATAGGAGAACCCGGGCGAGAGACGAAACGCCCTGAACTCCACGGACAGCATCAGCAAGTGTTTTTTGTCCGAATTTTAGCCACTCGTCTTTTCGTTTCTGTACATCAGCATCGGCGAGAGTCTGCATCAGTTGGTTTACTGTGTTTCCCAAGACGTCTTGTTGTCCTTGCACACGAACACTGTTGTCAAAATTCCCTTGAATCATGTCGATGACGGCTTCGGTGATATGGCGAAGTGTTTTCGTTACCTCAAACATGGCGATGCCAACTTCGTCCTTATCGTTAAGCGGAGCGACTAGCATTGTGTAATCACCGCTGGCGATAGCTTTTGCCTGTACTACGACCTCGGAGAAGTTGTTGATGATTTGATTGACAGATTTCCCCAGTACATCGTGGTCGCCCTCGAGGTTAAGAACTCTGGACAGATTCCCATGAGCCGCGTCGTCGCAAACATCAGTTACCTCACGAAGTGTGACGATTACGTTTTGCAGTGCGTTGCCGAGCCGGTCCTCGTTGCCCGGATCGACGTTTCTTGAATAATCCCTATGTGCAATTGCTTCAGAAATTTCTGTAAATTTTCTGAGCGATTGGGTGAGATCCCGCAGGGCAAATCCCGCGATATCTTGCTCGTTCCGGGGAGTGACATCCGTGGAAAAGTCACCTCTGGCCACTGCCAGAAGCTGTTTTTGATGAGCCGCATTTTGTTGAAATGAAGCTTCTGCGTAGGTTTCTGAAATAATGGCGATGTCCAGCTGGCACAACCGACTCAAGGCACGAATGGTCTTAGCGCTTTCCTCTTCACCCTGCGGGTTGGTGCAAGCAGCGATTTTGAGCCAATCTTGTACAAAACCTACCGCTTCTAAATAGGTGCTCATAGGCAATCGAATGTGAGCATATAGCTCACCAAGTGCCATCCGACGCTCGATATAATCTTCGTTTACCTCAGCTTCCAGGAACTGGATCCAGTACGGAAGCAGCCCGTTGGGAAAATGTGCTCCAGAGTGCTTTTTATCGAACCAATCATAGCAATCGCTAACCATGTCTTCGATAACTAGTTGTGGACTTCGACCGAATTTTTGGACTAGCCCAAGGTCATCCCAAGAGAGATTAAACCGCTTGAGATACTTTTCTGTTTCCGTTTGTTCCATACCTACCCACTCCTACATGACCCCGCACAACCAGCACAGGCGTCGTATCGCTGCAAGTTCTTCAGTTATCCATTCGTCCCAAATGGCAGAACGTTTAGGCAGTTGCTTGGAATATAACGTCCGTAATTTCGCTTTTCGATCCCCCATCACGCGCTACCTGGATTGCCATCGCGATACCGCGCTCCGAGCCGCTAGCTTTCGGAATGGGACCTATTTCCCAAGTCGATCCCACCCGCCAAGATTCTTCAGAGTTCTTTTTCTCAAAAGAGAACAATTGTGTATTCGCTGACTTACGGGGCTGAACGATTACGGTTTGTGTTCTCTTACTTGGTAAACAGCCAGCCTCATGAGAACTACAAGAGCACCCAAGACTCATTATCTGACGCAAGCGCTATTGGGGGCAGTATTGGTACTTGGCGCCTGTGGCGGTGGTGACGGGGACAGCGGTAGCAAGGATGGCGGCGTTACAGGCCCCGGAAATCGCTCGTGTAACGAGTGGTGTCTCGATGCCACTGAACTCTGCTCTGAGGCCCATGACCTTGAGGGATGTCTGTCGTTTTGCGAGCCCATAGGTAATGAGCTGCCAGAGCCTTACTACGAATGCCTCGTGCAAAATGCTTCCAACTGTAGTGAGTTTTTGCGGTGTTCCCAGAACCTCATCAGTACAGGAGTAGACGCCGGCAGTGGCCCTACCGGAACCTGCACGGAGTTTTGCTCTCAGACTTTTGCAGCCTGTCCAACCGAAGATCAAAATGAAATCGCTTGCATTGCGGACTGCGATCCATTGTCCGAAGGGTCTCGAATGAGACTATTTGCGTGTCTTGAGCAGTATTCCGATAACTGCCTAGAACTGATTCCCTGTCTCGCGGCGGCAATCTGAACCGAGTTAGTCCGCCTACGAAAAACTGTGAGGCCTGTGGAAGCAGAGGTCCTACCGGACGGAAGTGAGTTGGTCAACCTTACCATCACGCAAGCGTTTGCATCTGGTGGCGCGAAACGAGACGCCATCCGATCTCGAGCCACTGGCCATGATGTTGCGTTGACGGCTCCCGTCGTTTCAAAAATACTCAGAATAAGTCGCAGGAAGGGCTGAGTGTCAGGGTGGACATATCAGGGCAATCGAGACCTACTTTGGCGCGCTCTTCGCCAACACGAGGAAACTGTACTCACCATGGTACATGTGGAACGGCTGGACGTGACAGAGCACCAGAAAGTAGCGGTTCCATTTCAGAAGAGGGCAGGTAAGCTGGCAGACGCTGTCTATTCCGTCGAGCTGAGTGGGGCAGGTGATCGATTCATCACGGCCCGCACGGCCAACCAGCGGGCGATAGTGAAAGTCGAATGCGAATCTGGCGCTTTCGTATCTGCCTTCAATTTTCGGGGTGCGTTACTTCAACACCTTCTTCTCAAAGAGTGCACCTAGGTGGCTGGTAGATGTAAGTTGCTGATTTTAATAATTCTGGCCACTGCGCCCGCTGGTCGTGATCGGCAATAATCGAATCATTTGTCTCTTAGGCGTTGACGTTGAAAAACACATCGAATACAAAGTACTCACTATGGATTCCTTTGGAAAGCCGGTCGAAGTTGAGGTTCGCGATAGCCTCGAGAAGGCCCTTAAAATACTCAAGCAGAAGATGTCCAAAGAGGGCATCCTGCAAGAAGTGAAGCGTCGCCGTTTTCACGAAAAGCCCTCTCTCAAGCGCAAGCGCAAGATCATCGAGGCTCGCAAGCGTCGTCGACGTGAGTCGAAGCCACGCGACCGGTAGTTCGTTTCCAATCATCACAATCCAATAAGTGGTGCGCGCCCGAGGATATCGGAGCGCGCATTGCCCGTTGTACTCAGCCTCAGCGAGTTGGCCTTTTGAGTGAGGCCTTGCGAGCGAAGAACAGCAGGTTCTGAAAGTCAGCTTCGGGTAGCTCGTGGTCTTGCCAGAAGATCTCCTCACAATTACTTGTGTCGTAAACACTGGCGAGAACCGAGGCGAAGTCTTCGTTCTCAACCTCTGACCAAACACCCAAAAGGCCACCAGGCCGCAGGTGCCGAGCGACGCGGTGCTGCCCAGCGGCGGTGTAAAACGGTTTGCTACTTTTCGACAGAGGTGCGTCTGGAGCGTGGTCCACGTCGATCAAGATGAGGTCGTAGCCCTCCTCGGCGGGCCCCAGTAGGAACTCATAAACATCCCCCTGCGTGATCCGAAGTCTGCGCTCTTCGGCAAAGCTCTCAGACAGCGGCAGGAGCCCGGCCTTCATCCAGTCGATGACAAAGTCCATCTTCTCGATCACCTGGACAGCTTCAACCCGCTGGTC